>NZ_JBFODQ010000072.1:0-126226 GCF_040908355.1 Aeromonas sp. R2-2
TGGGAAATCGAGTTGGGCTATCGGGAGATGAAGCACAGCCTGCAACAACACCGGCTGACCCTGCGCAGCAAGAAGGCGGCGGGGATACGGCAAGAGCTGTGGGGCGTGCTGCTGGCGTACAATCTGCTGCGCAGCCAGATGGTAAAGATGGCCGCGAGTCTGAAGGGATACACGGCGAGCCAGCTGAGTTTTCACATGGCATCGGTGTACCTCATCCATGAACTGAGCTGCATGCCATACCTGTCACCGGGGAGTATCCCGAAGCGGGTGGCGGAGCTGGAGAAGCAGGCGGGACAGTTTGTATTGCCGGAGCGAAGGGAACGAAGTTACTCCCGCAGTGTGAAGGCAAGACCGCAAAAGTATGCGGTGCAAAAAGCCAATAAAAACAATGCCAGTCAGGCTTAACTGACTGGCATTAGCCAATGTACCGGATTTTTTATTTCTCAGAGTGAGCAATGACTATCAGGGACAGGGAACCGGAGTGAAGGAGTCTTGCCCCTGACAACGCCAGCCCATTTCCGCCTCCCGCATCTGCCACAGGTTGTTGCTGCGATAGAGGGTCAGGATGTAGATCATGTCGCTCTTGCTGCCGTCGAGGGCGACCGAGAGCACCAGATCATTGTCCAGTTGCTGGGCATGGATGCGGCTGGGCGTGTCACCATGACCGACGAATCGCAGAGCGACCTCACGATAGTCATTGACCCAGTTTTGCTGTTGATGGCTTGCCTGGCGTATCTGCTGGTTGAACTGCTGCACCGGCGCCGAGGCCAGTCGTCCAAATACCACTTGTGCTTCGGCGTGGGCTGCCGTCACGTTCGCCAGGAGAAGGGTGGTAAGCATACCGATTTTGCGCATGAGAAGTTCCGGCTAACAACGACTGCTTCTATGACAACAGAAAAGCCTATTTGGTTCAACGCGTGGCCCACAGCGACATGATGACGCTGTGGGCCTGCTCTCAATTGCGTTGCAGGGAGAAGGTCGGTAGCGAAAGATGCCAGTAGATAGCCGCGACCCGCAGGCCAAACACGGCCGTCATGCAGATGAGCATGGCCGTTACCCTGTCCATGTTGGCCTCAAGCGCCAGGGTATAGAGAATGCCGCCAAGGATACAGGCGGTGGCATAGATCTCTTTTTGCAGCACCATGGGGACCTCCCGCGCCAGTACATCGCGGATCATGCCACCAGCTACCCCGGTCATGGTGCCCATGATCACGGCAATCAGCCCCGGGGTGCCGAAGTTGAGGGCCTTCTGGGCACCGATCACGGTAAAGAGGGCCAGCCCGAAGGCATCCGCCACCGGCAGTACATACCAGGGCATCCTGCGGGGCAGTTTGACCATCCACATACCGATCAGCGCCGTCGCAATGACGACCCATATATAGAGGGGATCGCGCACCCAGAATACAGGGGTGGCTCCCAGGATCATGTCACGGATGGTGCCGCCGCCGATGGCAGTGACCGCCGCCAAAACCATGACGCCAAACCCGTCCATTCTGAGTCGGCCAGCCACCAATACCCCTGAAAACGCGAATACCGCAGTACCAAACATGTCGCTGATGTAAACAATCTGCTCAACCAGTGTCTGCATGGAGAACAACTCACGCTAAATTGTTGATGGGGCCGCGATTTTAGGGGCTGGTGAGCCCAATCGCCAACAGTGCTCGACAAAATTGAGAGTCGGGACGGATTTTTTCTCGCGGCATAAACGGTAGTGTCTCGTTTGCCCCCTGCCGTTGGTTAGCTTCAGAAGGTTGAGTCTGTCACTGGTTTTGGCCCGATTTTTTCCTTAAGTATCCCCCCGACCCGCCGATATATAAGGTAAGCGGCGTTAATGCGATGAAGCGTTGAAAAAACGCTAAAGACATCCAAAAACGAGCCGTTAAATAAGACGCATCGGGCACAGAAAATAATAAAGCCTGAGCAAATAGAAGAGTAAATTTAATAGCTTAGGAGAATAGTCATGGGCCTTTATATCAACACTAACGTTTCATCACTCAACGCGCAGCGTAACCTGATGAATACGACCAAATCACTGGATACTTCCTACACTCGACTGGCATCCGGCTTGCGTATCAACAGCGCCAAAGATGATGCCGCGGGTCTGCAAATCGCCAACCGTTTGACGTCTCAGGTGAACGGTTTGAATCAGGGTAATCGCAACGCCAACGATGGTATTTCGGTAGCGCAAACTGCGGAAGGTGCAATGGATGAAGTGACTTCCATGCTGCAGCGTATGCGTACCCTGGCTCAGCAATCAGCCAACGGCTCCAATAACACTGATGACCGTACCGCGTTGCAGCAAGAGTATGACCAGCTGATGACCGAAATTGATCGTGTGGCAAAAGATACCACATTCGGTGGTAAGCAATTGCTTAACGGTGGTTATGTCGGCTCTTTCCAGGTTGGTGCTGATGCTGCTCAAACCATTACTTTCAGAATGACCACTGCGTTTACCATTGCAGGTATGGCTTCGGCTGCCAAGGGCAATGCAACAATCTCTGCCGGTTCAACTGGTAGCAAAGAGCCTTTCAAAGTAACGGCCTCAACCAGCGCAGTGACTGTGGCAAACATGAATAGCATCAAGTTGGCGAGTTCGGCCCAGTCTGCTATGGCCAACCTCGACTACATGATTAAAGTTGTAGACAGCAAGCGAGCTGAATTGGGTGCAGTGCAAAACCGCTTCGATTCAACCATTCGCAATCAGGCGAACGTCTCCGAAAACGTTAGTGCTGCCCGCTCACGGATCCGTGATGCTGACTTTGCGACTGAAACCGCCAACCTGACCAAGCAGAACATTCTGCAACAAGCCGCCTCGACCATTCTGTCACAGGCGAACCAGCGTCCGCAGTCTGCACTGTCACTGTTGCAAGGCTAACAAAAGAAAACAGGGCGGTTGTTCAGGCCGCCCTGGTCAAGAGATGGAACAAAGGGGTGTTCGGGTCGCACTCTGTTCTATCGGGAGAGATATAATCTCTACTAGTAATGCCAAGTGTTGTCCAGCTGTTCAGTTCTGTCACGCTTGGTCATATTCTCCTGAGCATATGCTCATCTTTAGGCCGGTTTACCGGCCTCTTTTTATTGTGTCGCCAAATTGACGTCACTCTGTCAGTTCAAAGCATGAACCGTGCCAACGCATCTTATCCCGTAAACGAGGTCATCATCAGCGGTGAATTGCATGGTGATGCTGCTCAATTCATGTTCTGTTGCCGCCTGCCGGATAAAACTTGCCGCTTTAGGCAACAATTTTCCTAAAGCTTGTATCTGCGCTGCCGTTAAATAAAGTGAAGCAATCGAGGGGTGTTCGGAATCCAACGTTTGCACTACTGCGGGTGACCTGTTCGTTCAAACAGACACCCGCCAGAAGAGACAGGAATGTTCAACCTGCTCTTCAAACGGTGGGACGTCGTTTTGTTTAGACGACGCAACCTGCAGTCGCATGTTCTTCGGGAGAATTTTTTATGGCCATGTATATCAACACCAACATTTCATCATTGAACGCCCAGCGTAACTTGATGAATACCAACAAGTCTCTGGATACCTCCTATACCAGATTGGCATCCGGTCTTCGTATCAACACCGCCAAAGACGATGCTGCTGGCTTGCAGATCTCCAACCGTTTGACTTCACAGGTTAACGGCTTGAACCAGGGTAACCGCAACGCAAACGATGGTATTTCGGTAGCCCAGACTGCAGAAGGGGCCATGGATGAAATAACCTCCATGTTGCAGCGGATGCGTACTCTGGCGCAGCAATCAGCTAACGGTTCCAACAATACGGATGATCGCGTTGCATTGCAGCAAGAGTACGATCAACTGACAACCGAGATCGATCGCATCTCCAGTGATACCACGTTCGGTGGTCAGAAGTTGCTGGACGGTAAATATAAGGGCTCATTCCAGGTCGGTGCGGATGCCACCCAGACCATTACCTTCAAGATGACTAGTGCCTTTACCATTAGCGGTATTGCTGGCGCATCAAAAGGTAGTGCCACCATTGCCACCAGTTCTGCTGGTAGTAAAGAGCCGTACAAGGTAACCGCTGCGACAACTGCTGTAACTGTTGCCAACATGAACAGTATCAAAACAGCCAGTGCTGCACAGTCTGCGATGGCCAACCTTGACTTCATGATCAAGGCGGTTGATAGCAAACGTGCAGAGCTTGGTGCGGTCCAAAACCGTTTCGACTCGACTATCCGCAACCAGTCCAACGTGTCCGAGAACTTGAGTGCAGCACGTTCGCGTATCCGTGATGCGGACTTTGCGACAGAAACCGCTAACCTGACCAAGCAGAACATCCTGCAGCAGGCAGCTTCAAGTATCCTGGCGCAAGCCAACCAAAGACCGCAATCTGCGCTGTCCCTGTTGGGTTAACGGGTAGTGATGAGATAGAAAAGGAGCGACGATATGGCCAATGACATTGGAATTCCCTCATCGGTCACTCCTTCTTCTCTTCAGTCAAGTAGCAAGAGCGGCCAATCGGCCGCTCAAGTGCTATCTGGCATGGCGGAAGAGCAGCGGGTGATGACACAGGATGTGGAAAAACAACAAGAGGAGCGAGCCAAAGAGAAGGTTCGCAAATCCGATGTCTCAGATAAGGATATTGAAAAAGAGGTACAAAACTTGCAAGAGTTCAGCAAGTTGCAGGGATGGACCGTCAACTTCAGCGTCGAAAAGGATCTCGAGCAAGTTGTTATCAAGGTGATGGACGCCAATACCAAGTCAATGATCCGTCAGATCCCAAGTGAAGAGTTGCTGGCTATCAGCAAGCGGCTCAAGGATCTGCGTGAAGTTGATGTTATAGGTGGCGGCTCAAGAGTCGGATTATTGCTTGATAAAGAGATTTAATACGCAAGTTTTACGAGGAGAGTGAGAATGGCCACTATTACGTCTGCTGGTGCGGGTTCACAGCTGGACTTGGAGTCTGTCATTGCCGCGAGCGTCAATGCCAAGAAGGCGCAACTGATGCAGCCCATCACCACCAAAAAGACCAATGCCCAGATCACTCTCTCCGGGGTTGGACAGTTGAAGTCGGCCATCGCCTCTTTTGTGACGACACTTCAGGCCATGTCCAAAGATGATGCGTTCAACAAACGCTCGATTAATATTACCCAGGACAAGGACAAACCCGTTCTCAAGGTGGAGAGCAAGGCGGGGGCTTCCAACGGGCAATATGATATCAGCGTCGAACAATTGGCGAAGACCAGTAAATTTGACGGCACTTTCGACTCATCGACGACTCCCCTTATCACTGAGGATGGGAAGCTGACCTTCAAGGCTGGTGACAAGACCTTCGATGTCGATGTGAAAGCAGGGGATTCACTGCAGTCCATCCGTAAACGCATCAACAATGACGCCGACAATTTCGGTTTGAGCGTCAACATAGTCAATACCTCCGATGGTAAATCCAAGCTGATGATCGATTCCGGGGTAAGCGGCAGCGGCAAGGACCTGCAGGTCACTGGCAGTACTACCGACCTGACCGATAATCTCGTATCAAAACTGACCAAGCGCCAAGATGCTCAAGATGCCAAGATCACTGTTGATGGAAATACTCTGACCAGTTCATCCAATACCTTCGATGGCACCATTGTCGGACTTAAACTGACTGTGTTGCGGGAGTCGGATAGCACAACCTCTACCGATGCCAGCGGTAATCCCGTCAAAACCTATA
The DNA here is from genome assembly GCF_040908355.1 of Aeromonas sp. R2-2. Lineage (NCBI taxonomy): Bacteria > Pseudomonadati > Pseudomonadota > Gammaproteobacteria > Aeromonadales > Aeromonadaceae > Aeromonas > Aeromonas sp. R2-2. The sequence goes on from NZ_JBFODQ010000072.1 coordinate 5,671, forward strand.
GCTCTAACAAGGTTGACGTGACTACCGATAAGGCTGGCATCAAGGACATGGTCAAAAGCTTTGTCGACGGTTACAACTCGCTGGTGAAGAAGAGCAATGACCTCGGCAAGCGTAATACGATCGTTGAAGGGAAGAGCAAGAATGATGGTGGGGCTCTGGCGGGTGATGCAACGACGCGTGCCGTAGTCAATATGATGAATGGTACCATCACCGAGCCTTCGAAAAATTCCTCTACTTATAAAACGATTTTTCAGATGGGCATAAAGATGGATAACAAGGGGGTATTGTCTATCGACGATACCAAGTTCAACGAGGCCATCGACAAGAATTTCGATCAGGTAGTGGCAGTTTTTGGTGGTAAGGATGGGATCGCCGGTCAGCTGGCCAGCCAGCTGGAAACCTACTCCAAGACCGGTGGTTTGTTGGCGAAACGGGAAGACTCTTTGAATTCCGATCTGCGCGAAGTGGGTCGTAAGGAGTCAGATGTTGCCACTCAGCTGACCAAGTATGAAGAGACCTTGCGGGCCCGTTACGGAAGTCTGGATGCTATGTTGGCCAAGATGAATAAGTCTGCCTCATATTTAAGTATGCTAAATACAAACAACAGTTAATGTGAAGTCATGAGTGGTGTTTCATATGTATCATAAAAATATAAAAGCCTATACCACCCAGAATCTGCAATCCGAATTGGCAGTAGCCGATCCTTACCGCGTGATTCAACTTTTGATGCAAGGTTGCCTGGAGCGCTTGGCTCAGGCTCGTGGTGCTATTGAACGTCGAGATTTTGAGCAAAAATCCCAGTCTATCTCTAAAGCAATGGCCATTATCAACGGGCTGCAAGATTCACTTGATCTCTCTTATGGTAAGGTTCCCGAAGACCTTTCTGCGCTTTATGACTACATGAAAGCTCGGATGATGGATGCCAGCCGTGATATGGATATCACTGCTGTCGATGAGGTTATGAATCTGATGCTGACTGTTAAAAGCGGTTGGGATGCCATTCCTGTCGAGGAGCGAGATAAGGCCTTGGCTCAACAAAAAGTGGGCGGAACCGAATGAGTAATAACCGTTTGCCAGAATTAATCGCAACAGGTAAAAAATTACTTACCTTGTTCGAACAGGAGGATGTGCAAACGGCTGAACAGTTGATCGACCATTATCTCATTCTCCTTGATGCTGTTTTCCAGAATATCCCGCCACATGTGGTTCTTGACATGGCTCACCAACAAGCATTGGTGCAGTTTCAAACCCTACATGAGCTGATAGAACATGCAAAGAATCAGACAGAAGCAGCTTTGTGGAAATTTTCAAAAGCAGGTCGAGCATCTGATATGTACAAGCTGAACGCAGGTTAGGCATACATGGATATTAAGCAAGAAATTACAAATATCGAGAGTGAACTTGTTCGCCTTGAGAGGCAAAAGCAACAGGAAATTGCTATGTTGGAGGTATTGCCTGTTCGTTTTGCAATGAACATGGATGCCTTTAATAAATTCATGCCAAGTATATATAACTTTTTTGAATCATATCAACCAGTACGGCCATTCCGCTTTTTTTGCAATGAAAATGGCATCCCTAATATATTATGGCTTGATGATCAAGTTTCGATATACGGGAAAGATCCTTTTATAGAAGCTCAAGAACAGATAGATGAAATAATCGAGAATAGTGTTTTACAAAGTGTTGACTTTGCGCCTCAATGGTATATAGATGGCCAAATTCACATAAAATACAATAATGAAATATCACAGTTAAAGCAATATACTGACCTTGAGGGCCTGCAACTAAAAGATGCTTTGACTATGGATATTCCGCTATCGCTTATGTATGGTGTTGGTCTTGGTTATCAACTGGGTTATCTGTACGAGCGTTGTAAGGTTAGAAATTTATTTGCATTCGAACCAGATTTGGATGTTTTTTATGCATCACTGTTCTGCTTTGATTGGCATTCATTGTTTGAATATATGGATAGTGAGTCGCTCAGTATTCATCTTTTTATTGGTGTCGATGAGCAATTGCTTGCGGCTGATATGATGGAGGCTCTCCATCGTAAAGGTGCTTTCTGGTCTGCATCCTACTTTTCATTTTGCCACTATCGTTCCCCCCAGATTGACAAATTGGTTCATAAGGTAGAGACCGAGTTCTACTTGTTGAGAACTGGCTGGGGATTCTTTGATGATAACGTTTATGCCCTGGCACATAGCCATTCTCATCTTCAAGATGGAACGCCATTTCTGAAGCAGTCGCGAGATATGAGTTTGTCTGCTGATATCCCGGTATTTGTTGTGGGTAATGGGCCATCACTTGATCAAACGATAGATTTTATTGCAGAACATCAAAATAAAGCAGTAATTATTGCCTGTGGCACAGCGGTAAGTGCTCTTTATAAAGCGGGGATCAAGCCAGATATTTATGTCGCTGTTGAACGAACTAAAAGTTCAGCGGATTTCCTGCACATATTGAATGCGGGAGACTTTCTCAAGGGGTGTGCGTTCCTGAGTGTAGATGTTATACACCCCGAGTGTAAGAGCTTTTTCCGTAGAACCGGTTTAGCATTTAAACCCAATGAACCAATGTATAAATTATTGAGTTCTCGCCTAGGGGATAAATTCGATTTCGATACCATAGAGTATTCAAATCCCTTTGTTGGAAATACGGGTTTAAATTACGCGGCACTTTTGGGTTTCAAAAAAATATACCTTTTTGGTATTGACAATGGTTATAAAAGTGCAGATAAACACCACTCAAAATTGAGCTTATATTACAATGAAAAGCAAGAGGCAAAATATCATCAAGACCTTAACGATACATTTCCTGCTCCAGGTAATTTTGGTGGAGAGGTTCTAATCAATCATCTCTTTGGGCTTTCAATCCACAATATGGCTCGTGTTTTGCAAGATCATAATGATGTTAATTGTGTCAACGCTAGTGATGGTGCTTATATTGAAGGGGCTGTGGCGCAGTATGTCCAAACAATTAACCCTGTCTGGAGAGATATTGATAAGCGTCATATAGTTGATGAGCTAATGGATACATGCTTTAAGCCACTCGACCTCACTTTGGTTGATTTCAAGTCTGGCCTCAATGTCCCTCTGTTTAATCAGGTGATCGAAAAGTTTCGCTCAGATTGGCGTGATGTTAATCGTGACTATAATGCGGTCCAGCTTATGATGCAGCGTCATCATGATTATTTGCTCTACCTTTTGGCAAGCACTGAAGCGCATTTGTATCGAATGCTGATTGGTTCAATTAATTACTTTTATGCCAATGTAATTACTTTGATGATGGCATTACTCCAGAAAGATGAAGACTATTTTGTTCAGCAACTCGATTCAGCTATCCTGCTGCTGGACAAATTTTTTTCTGATGCCGAGAAAATCTACGCCGATGTTTTTGAACGGCACGATACGACATACTTCGTTGGTCTCGATGTGTTTAAGTAAAATCTTCTCAGGGGCGTGGCACTGTTCACGCCCACTTTGTAACTGTATGATATAAAAAGTTTTTCATATCATAGGGAATGCTAATGGCTTCGCTTTCTCTAGCGTCAACCGCCTTTCTGATGCCTGGCAATGTCGCTTGGACTCCGCTGGCCAAATTGGCTGCACTCCACTTCCAGCAACAAGGACAATGGTATAGCTGCAATTCTGGTGATGCTCGGGTCGTAATCTGGTTTTGGGAGCAGTTACTTACGGAGACGCGTTGTCAGCATTGGTCGAGCCTTGAACCTGTATCTCTCGAGCAAAAGATTGATATGTGGTTGGATGAGTTGCTTCTTCCGTTTCATGAGGATGGTAGCACACCAGTTTACCTCGGAGCCTGTTTTTTCACTGCCCCTAGCGCTTGTGCCGACTTTTATCCTTGGGTGAAAACCCTTGATGCTCGCTTTTCCCAACGGCTTGCTGAGCTTCACCTCATTAATCTTGATCTACCTCGCTGGTTGATGAAAGAAGGTGCACAAGGGTGTTTTGACCCGCGTAACCGATTCTTGCTCTCCTGTCCTCTGTCTGCTCGAGGGATTAGCTCTCTCGCAACATGGATTGCCGAGCGTTGGAAACGCGATCAGGAACCTCGACGCAAAGTATTGGTACTTGACTGCGACAATACCCTTTGGGGAGGCGTGGTCGGTGAAGATGGCGTAAGTGGGTTGCAGCTAGGGCAAGACGGGGCTGGCAAGTTATATCAATCTTTCCAGGATGCTGTGCGTTACTGGTACAACCGCGGGGTTTTGCTGGCTCTTTGTTCCAAGAATAGCCCTGACGATGTCTGGCTTGTGTTTGAACAGCATGGTGCGATGAAATTGTCGCGAGCACAAATCGCAGCTTCGGCAATCGGTTGGGGACGAAAATCAGACGGCTTGCGCCATATCGCACGCACTCTTAACCTTGGTCTTGATTCTCTGGTGTTTTGGGATGACTCCCCTCTGGAGCGAGCCGAAGTTCGCGCTGCTTTCTCGCAGGTGGACGTGATTGAACCGCCGCAAGAGATCTGGGATTGGCCCAATAGTCTGCTCTCGTACGGTGGTTTTGCCCAAGGGCTGACAAAGGATGACAGCTTGCGCCAGGCTTCCTACCGCGCACTGGCCGAAGGCGAGCGACTGCGTGAGCAAGCCAGAAGTGAAAGCGACTATCTGCGCCATTTGTCCTTGTGTGCGAATTTTCATCCTCTGGCGCCGGATAATCTTCCCCGGGCAGAACAGCTTGTTAAAAAAACCAATCAGTTTAATCTATCCTGTTTGCGCCATGATGTTCGCACACTCGAATTGTTGGCTAAAAATGGGTTCTGTGGATTGGTGTCTTTGCGGGATTGTTTTGCAGACCATGGTTTGGTGGGGATTGTGCTGATCCAGCCTGTCAATTCAACGACTGCTTTTCTCGATACGCTGGCACTGAGTTGCAGAGTTCTGTCGAGAGGTCTGGAATACTGGCTGCTGGATCGTATCTCGGCTGAACTGCGTGAGGTGGGGATCGAGCGTCTGGTTATTGGCTCGAACCGTTGTGCACGTAATGAACCTGCGCTGACATGGTTGGCATCCCTGTCGTTGACCCCCTGTGATAATCCGGATCCCGCCCGTTTTTCCCATGAGCATTACCATAGTCTGGCGCTCGAACAGCTGAATTTGCCTTTTTTGGAGTTTTATCACCATGACTGATCTCTTCACTCTGTTGGAACAGCAGTTTCCTTCTGCAACCGTCACGCGAGGCGACTATCAATTGGGACTTGGGGCCTTTCCGGAATGGGATTCGCTCGGTCATTTCAATTTTCTGTTACTGGTTGAACAGACGTTCTCGGTTCGCTTCGAGCCTGAAGAGCTGGCGACGATGAAACAGCTTCAGGATGTTCGTGAGGCGCTGTTGCGTCGTGGTCTTGCCCTGTGATTGAGGCTCTATCTCATACTCTGAGCACGCTAGGGATCGCGCGCGGAAGTGCCTTGATGGTTCACTCTGACGCTATGGCTGTAGCCCAGTTTCCTAGTCAGAGTAATAACGCTGGAATGCACGCTTTTTGGTTGGGGATGCAGGAGTGGCTTGGAAACGAGGGCACCCTGCTGGTGCCAACATTCACGTATAGCCTGACTCGTCAGCGCTGTTTCGACAGGGCGACGTCTCCCAGTGAAGTGGGCCTGATGACGGAGCAGTTTCGCACTCTGCCAGGGGTTGCGCGGACCCGCGATCCTATCTTCAGCGTTGCGGTATGGGGAGCGGGGCGTGACCAGGTGGTTGCAGCAGGGGGTCATGACTGCTTTGGTGAAGAGAGCCCCTTCGCCTGGTTGGCGGCCCACGATGGCTGGATTGCCGGTTTTGCCTGTCATCCCGATCGCATTACCTTCACCCACTATGTCGAGCAGCAACTAGGTGTCGATTATCGCTTTATGAAACGCTTTGAAGGTGATGTCCGCGAGCAGGGAATGGTGCGCCCCTGGCATTGTGACTACTTTGTGCGAAGACTCGATCTGGCCAGCGAGATAGATCTTTCCCGTCTGGTTGAAGCCCTTAAAAATGAGGGCAAATGGCACCAGGGGTTATTTGGCCGGTTACCAGTCTGGGCCGTTCGCTGCGCCGACTTTGCCGCGGTGGTAAAAGAGCTGATAGCTGTCCATCCCCATGCGCTTATCAGGGAGGGGAGATGAAACTGCACCATATTGGACTGGTGGTGGCCGAACTGGATCTTGGCGTACGCTATTGCTGCGAGACCCTCGGGCTTTCCCGCTTTAGCGAGCCGGTGCTCGATCCGTTGCAGCGGGTGCATATCTGTTTTGCCTATGATAATGCGGGGATTTGCTATGAACTGATTGCTCCTGCCAGTGATGATAGCCCCGTCAGCCAGGCGTTACGTACCCGTCATAACCTGCTCAATCATCTGGCTTATGAGGTGGCAGACCTGGCAATGGCTGCCGAAAAACTGCGGGCCCAGCGTCATCTTCCCCTCGGGCCCAGCCAGCCGGCCATCGCGTTTGGCGGCGCCCACGTCCAGTTTTTCCTGAGCCCCCTTGGCCACATTGTCGAATTGATCGAGGCATCCACCCCATGAGTTTTTCACCCAAGAGCGGCTATCTGCCCACCGACTGGGACGACCAGGCACAGATCGGTGAACAGCTGCATCGGCTGCTTACCCTGTTGTTTCCGCTCAACCGCAGCCTGACCGGGGACGGGGTACGGCAGTCGCTGGCCCTGTGGCGCGAGCACTGCCTGCCCGAGCTGCAGATCCATGAAGTGGCCAGCGGCACCGAGTGCTTCGACTGGACCGTGCCTGACGAGTGGAACGTGCGGGAGGCTTACATAGTGGGGCCGGATGGACGCAGGGTGGTGGATTTCCAGGAGCACAACCTGCATCTGGTCGGTTACTCGGAGCCGGTGCGCTGTACCCTCTCGCTGGCCGAGCTGCAGCCCCATCTCCACTCTCTGCCCGAGCAGCCGGATGCCATTCCCTATGTGACCTCCTACTACAAGCGTCGCTGGGGCTTCTGTCTACCCCATCGGCTGCGTGAAGCGCTGTCGGAGGGAGAATATCAGGTGGTGATCGATGCCACCCTGGCCCCGGGTTCGCTCACCTATGGTGACTGGGTGCTGCCGGGGGAGAGCGAGCAGGAGATCCTGCTGTCGAGCTACACCTGTCACCCCTCCATGGCCAACAATGAGCTCTCCGGCCCCTGTGTCGGTGTATTCCTGATGGCCTGGCTTGCGTCACTGCCCACACGTCGCTACAGCTACCGGCTGATGCTGGTGCCTGAAACCTTGGGGGCCATCGTCTATCTCTCCCGCCATCTGGACCAGCTCAAGCAGCGCACCCTGGCCGGCTTCAACCTGACCTGTCTTGGCGATGACCGCAGCTACTCCTTCCTGCCCTCACGCCAAGGCAACACGTTGGCGGATCGCATCGGTCGCCATGTGCTGGGTCATCTGGCGCCGGGCTACAAGGCTTACAGCTTCCTGGAGCGTGGATCCAACGAGCGGCAGCTGTGCGCACCCGGCATCGATCTGCCGGTCACCTCGGTGATGCGCAGTCGATACGGCTGTTATGCCGAGTACCACACTTCGCTCGATGACCTTTCACTGGTGACGCCGGCCGGTCTGGCCGGCGGCTTCATGGCGCTGCGCCGGGCCATCGAGTGTCTGGAGCTGGATAAGCGCTGCGAGGTCACCGTGCTGGGCGAGCCCCAGCTCGGCAAGCGGGGGCTCTACCCGGACTTGTCGACCCGCTATTCGGGCTGGCAGGTGAGGGAGATGATGAATCTGTTGGCCTACAGCGACGGCAAGCTGACCCTGTTCGAGATTGCCGAGACCATAGGGGCGCCGTTTTGGCGGGTAGAGCCGCTGGCGCGAATGCTGCTGGAGGCCGGGCTGCTGCGTCGCTTCAGCCCGCAACCGGCCTACTCGATCACCAGATAGGCTGGCCCCGAGTTGTGCGGGGTGCGGCGGATGGCGTAGCGATCCAGCCCCAGCACCTCTTTGAGGGCCAAGGTCTCCCCCGGAAAGGCGGGCCAGTTGAGCTCATCGAATGCCAGCACTGATCCTTTGGTCAGGTGCGGCTTGATGAGCTCGAGGCAGCGGCGGGTTGGCTCGTAGAGATCAAAGTCAAAATAGGCCAGCGCAACTATGGTCTCCGGCTGACGAGCCAGATAGGCCGGCAGCGTCTCGGTCACATCCCCCTTCACCAGCTCATGCTTAACGATATGCTCCAGCGGGCTTTCCGCCTCATGGGCTGCGAGCAGTTGGGCCAGATGGTGCTCATAGCCCGGCGTCACCCCGTAGGCACCGGGCTGGATGGCGGCATCGCTGCCATCTTGCGGAGCGTGGGAAGGGAAGCCGCTGAAGGTATCGAATCCCACCAGCTTGCGGTTGTAGTTGTAGGGCTCATACATGCCGCGAAACGAGGAGAAGAGCGCCAGGTTCTGACCCCAGCGGGTGCCGAAATCCATTATGACGCCGTGAACCGGCACGATCTTCTGATACAGCTCGTGCATGAAAAGAATGCGGGAGAGCGACTGGCGCTTGAGGTAGAGACCCAGGTTGTTCTGCAGCTCTGCTGCGGGCAGCGGGCTGGCGTGCAGCAACTCGCTGAAGGTCTGGCGACGTGACAGCTCTTTCTCGGAGGCGTTGGAAATGGCCTTGATCATCAATAGTCTCCTGTGTTGGTGTCGCCGGCCGGGGTCGACAGGCAGTGCACCACTTCATATTCGAGGTAGTCGGCCAGCCCCAGCCAGTCCTGGCGCTCCTGGCACTGCAGCAGAGCGGCTACCAGTCCGGGTGGCAGGTTGCCCTGTTCGGTGAGCACCTCTTGCAGCAGTTCCGGCAATGCCTGACTCGCAGCGACCGACTGCCCCAGCCGAAACTGGTGCGCCAGGGCGGTGAGACGGGTGAGCTGACCGTTTTTCATTGCACGTACTCCGGGTGATAGCGGCAGCCGGCGATCTCCGCCCCTTCCCGGCTGCAGTTCCAGAATTGCACCTCGGGGTGGCGCGCTATGTAGCGCTCGAGTTCGGTGCGGTAGGCGGAAAAGTTTGGATTGGTCTTGACCCGCCTGCCATGACCGTTGAGGGCCCAGCTGAGTGCCTGCGCGGCGCTGGGGCCGAGGGCACCGTCAGCCCAGCCCGAGTGGGTGAGTTCGCCGGGAAAGGCGAAGTCGGTGCCCAGCAGGATGACCTGGTGGCAACCCATCTGTACGGCGAGATCCACCGCGGGATGAATGACGCTGCCGCCTGAGTGCAGCACGCCCTTGGGGTGCGTCTGCCGCAGCTGCTGATACATGGGGCTGCGGGAGTAGGCGGTCTTGCGCGGCCCCTGCCAGGCCAGCAGGGCTGCCGTGGGAACCGTGGGGTAATAGACCAGGGTAGTCTGGGCCGACTGGGCGGCGGGCAGCCGGTTGCCGTGGATGGCGTCATCTATGGTGACGACGATGTCGGGCCGGATGCCGTGGCTGAGCAAAAACGCCAGTGCGGTATCGACGCTGATCAGCAGGTAGTCCTGCCGACGGCGTTGCAACTGGGCCTGCAGGGTGGCTAGGTTGTGCTGCAGGGTCGGACCACTCGCCACGATCAGCGCCTGCTTGCCCTGAGCCAGACCGAACAGGGATGCCACATCGCCGTCGCCGGCCAGCAGATCGCGGTTTTCCGCCAGCCGCCGGGTGACGTCGGGGTGTTCGGCGTCGAACCTGGCCCGGGCGAACGGCAAGTCTATTTCACTCACCAGCCGGTCGCGAATGCGGGCGGCGGCATCTTCCACCAGCAGCAGCTCGGGCGGCAGGGCGAAGAAGGGCAGGCGCACTTCTCCCTCGTCGCCGGCCATCATCAGCTCGACCCTGGGGTCCGTCAGCCAGTCCTGCTGATCCAGCAGCCGCATCACCAGGGCAAACAGGGCGCCATTCATGATCTTCACTTCCAGCCGCTTGAGGCTACTGCGCCCCAGCAGGGCGCGCGGCAGATCGCCGAGCCCTGTGCCGTAGAGGTGCAGCACCGGTTGCTCGGGCAGGCTGGCGGCCTGCAGCTCGGCCTCCTTCACCCGATCGTGCCGGCTGGTGAGCTGGATGCCATTGACCAGCAGTGTGCTGCTGAGGCCTTCACACAACTCCACCTGCAGATCGCCCAGCTGTGCCACAGTGAGGTGGGCAGCAAGCTGTGGCCAACGCTGTTCGATGATCGCCAGATGGTGGCGCAGCAGATCTTCATTCATCTTGTGCAATCCAATCCCAGTTGAGAGGCTGATTGGCTGCCATGTCGCGGTTGACCCGCTTGCCGATGAGCCGATCGTAATCGGCCGGGGGCAGGCCGAGGGCGGGGCGCACCGACTTGATATGCTCTGCGGTGAGCACCTCGCCAGCTGCCATCTCCTTGACCAGATAGAGGGAGCGGCGAAAAGCGCGGTTACCCTGTTCACTGGCTGTGAGCTGGTAATCGGCCACTCCGAGGGCGGCATGGGCGGTATTGACCGAGGTTACCAGTTCGGTAAGTTCCGCCGGCTCCATGGAGAAGGCGCAATCCGGCCCGCCGTCGGCGCGGGCCAGGGTGAAGTGTTTCTCGATAAGGGTGGCCCCGAGCGCGGTAGCGGCGATGGCCGTGGCCGACCCCAGGGTGTGATCGGAGAGCCCCACCTCGACCCCGAAGCGTTGGCGCAACATGGGGATGGTACGCAGGTTATATTCGGCCGCCGGCGCCGGATAGCCGCTGACGCAGTGCAGCAGCGCCAGCTGGCCGTTGCCGTGCTTGAGTGCCATCTCGACCGCGGCGGCGATCTCGGCTTCGTTCGCCATGCCGGTGGACATGATGAGCGGCTTGCCGGTCTGGGCGGCGTAGCGGATGAGGGGCAGATCCACCAGCTCGAAGGAGGCGATCTTGTAGGCCGGGCAGTCCAGTGATTCAAGCAAGTCCACAGCACTGAAATCGAACGGGCTGCTAAAGACAGTCAGCCCCAGCTCGCGCCCTTTGGCAAACAGCGCCTGGTGCCACTCCCAGGGGGTGTGCGCCCACTCATAAAGATCATAGAGACTGTGGCCATCCCACAAACCGCCGTGGATCTGAAATTCCGGTCGATCACTTTTGAGGGTGATGGTATCCGGGCGGTAGGTTTGCAGCTTGACGGCGCTGGCACCCGCTGCTTTGGCGGCGGTCATGATGGCCAGGGCGCGGTCCAGATTGCCATTGTGGTTGGCCGACAGTTCGGCAATCACATAGGGAGCCTGTTCCTGGTTGATGGGGTGATGATCGATCTGCATCTGTGTTCAGATTCCTGTGCCAAGTTGCCAGCCTTGCGGCGCCTGTTGCCAGGGGGCAGGGGGCGCTATCTGCGGTGGCTCGGCAAGATAGAGGGGAAATTGGGAGAAAATTGTCTGCAAGCGATGTGCCAGCTCTTGCCACTCCGCTGGTTGAAGTGGCCTGGCGGCCTGCCATGTCAGATGCTGACCGTCCAGAGTCAGGGTGAGCAGCAGTTGGTCATCATGGCGTAGTTGCCACTGTTGGCCATCTGGCATCAGTTGATAATCGGGTTGTGGTAGCAGCCAGGCGGTGAGGCGATCCAAGCCCAGCCCGTCCACCTGCTGCTGGCCGCGGCGGCGGTAGTCGTCTGACTGTTGCTCAAGCCGGTGCAGGGCTTGCAGCAGCCGCTCAGGCTCGGCCAGCTCGCTCAAGGTCAGCCGCCCAGCCAGCTGGAAGCGGGCGATCACCTCGTCGTTGAACTGTTGATTGTCGACGATGGGCACCGCCAGAGTCGGCAGGCCGAGACAGGCCCGCTCCCAGGTCATGCCGCCGGCGGCGCCGATGGCGAAGTCGTGCTGTTGCATCAGTTGCGCCATCTGGTCGCTCTGGCGCAGCAGTGTGAGCGGCATATCGGGCAGTTCGGCGACCCGTTGTTGCAGCTCGGGCCAGAAAGGGTTTGCCCCACCGGCTACCAGAGTCCAGCTGACGGTTTTAGCCCATGGCAGTCGAGCCAGCGTGTTGAGGGTCGTGAGGCAGGCTCCGGCCGGATCGGCACCGCCAAAAGAGATGAGGCCACGTTGCCACCGGCTGACCTTTTGGCGTGCAAGCTGGCGATAGGCGGGGCGCAGCAGGGCATAGTCGGTGCCCAGCAGCAGCCGACAGTCGGCAGGAGCGAGTGACTGGTAATCGGCGGCGCTGCGCAGTGGCCCCTGATCCAGCAGCAACTGACCATGATGAGGGCGATCGGCCAGATCGTCGATCACCAGCAACTGACCACAGTGCATCGCCAGTGTCTGCTCGATCTGTCGATCAATCTGGTAGTGATCACACACCAACCACTCCGGACGCAAGGTGGGCAAGGGGCCTGCGTCGTCCAGAGCGCAAAGAGGGTGATGCTGGTGGGATTCCAGCAGTGGCAGCAGGTGAGTCGGTAGCTGATAGCAGAGAAAGTGGCACTCGGCGCCAGCCGTTTTCAGCCGATCGGCAATGGCCAGACAGCGCATCAGATGACCCAGGCCGATTTCGGCGCCGGCGTCGAGCCGGAAGGCAACCTTAAACGCCATCTTGGGCCAGCACTTGATAGAGCAATTCGGCTAGGTGCCAATCTTCCGGTGTATCGATGTCGACCACTCGGTGCCGCGGCAGTATGTGGCCAATCCCTTCTCCCCCCACCGGGCTGATCCCTCCCAGCCAGGCCGCACGGCTGCCCCAGTAGAACTGGCCGGCATCCTGATAGGCGGGCTCCAGATCCTGAGAGCGTTTCGCCATCTGCTCCGGCCAGAAGGGGGTGACCCGGCCCTGCTCATCCATGCGCACGGCGCGCTGGATAGGGAAGCCGAATTCGGCCACGGTGTAGACAAATGGAGCATTACTTGCGATCAGTCGTTGATGGGCGGCCTTCAAGTCATCGGCTTGAATCAGCGGGACAGTGGCATAGATGCAGCAGTAGTGCTCTGCCTGGATGCCGAGCTGGTCGAGCCGCTGGATGGTGTCGATCACCACAGGGGTGGTACCTGTGTGATCATCGGCGAGGTTGGCTGGCCGCAGAAATGGTACTTCCGCGCCCAGTTGACGAGCAACTTCGGCAATATCCTCATCATCGGTGGAGACCACCACCTTGCTGAAACAGCCAGATTGTTGCGCCGCCTGGATGGCATAGGCGAGCATGGGCTGGCCACAGAAGGGGCGGATATTCTTGCGTGGAATGCGTTTGCTGCCACCCCGGGCCGGGATAATGGCGATGGCCATGATGGGTTCTCTCTGCTGGATTAATGACTGGCCAAAGCCAGGATAATCGATGACAACTCTTTGATTATTTTTGATATTATACTGGTTTTTCTGCTTGTATTATCGATTTTTGCTACGGAATGGTGGCCGTGTGGTCGATAAGAGAGACAGGTCATGGAAGTTATGGAAACTGTATGGCGTTGAAGATGAGTTATGGCGTTGAGCTACGCCCGATCGCGCCGTGGGATCTTCCTGCCTTGCGGCGTTGGCGCAATAAGGATGAGGTGCGAATGCAGATGGTATCCCAGACGTGTATTTCGCCACGGCAACAGCGCCAATGGTTCACCGCCACCCGTGAGCGGCGGGATCAGCAGCACTGGGTGCTCTGGTGCAAGGGTGTACGAGCGGGCTATGTCAATCTGAAAGGTGAGTGCCAGGGCGAGCTACAAGGTCAGGCGGTCGCCGATGCGGGACTCTATCTGGGCAACTCGACCGTGCGGCATCCCATGCTGGCCGTTGCTGCTGCCTTATCCCAGCTTGATCAGGGTTTTGACGAGTTGCACATCGGTTGTATCCGCACTTTGGTTCGGGAGAACAATCGCTCGGCCCTGCGCTTGAATGAACAACTGGGTTACCGCCAGATAGGGCAAGAGACCGGATTTTTTGCTTTGGAACTGCGGCCTGCTGATTACTATGCCGCCCGTGAGCGGCTACGGAGATTTTTCAGATGACAATCGCATTGGAACAAGTTTTTGCCGAGGCGCTGGGTATCGATATCGGCAGCGTCAGCGATGGGCTCGCCTACAACAGTATCCCGCAGTGGGATTCTGTAGCCCACATGGGACTGATTGCCCAGTTGGAGGATAACTACGGCGTGCTGCTCGACACCGATGACATTATCGACATGAGTTCGGTCGGCAAGGCGCGCGAGATCCTGGCCAAGTACGGGGTCGCTTTCTGATGCAGGGACTGTTGCAGGGCAAGCGGGTGTTGATCACCGGTGCCGGGCGTGGCATCGGGCTTGCCATCGCCCGCCAGTTTGCCTCTCAGGGGGCTGAACTGTGGCTGGGAGGCCGTGATGAGGTGACCATGAGTCAGCTGGCGACCGCGATTGGTACTGAGTTTGGAGTGCCCTGCCAGCCTCTCTGTTTTGATGTGGCTGATCCGTCGGCGGTCAAGCAGGCCTTTCAACAGCTGTTTGCCCAGACCCGCCAGCTGGACGTGCTGGTCAACAATGCCGGCATGCTGGAAGAGGCGTTATTGGGGATGGCGAACCAGACCCATCTGCAAAAGACATTCAGCAACAATACCTTTAGCGTGATCTACTGCAGCCAGTATGCCGCCCGCCTGATGCAGCGCAGTGGTGGCGGCAGCATCATCAATCTCGCCTCCCTGATGGGGCTGGTGGGGGCAGCCGGGCTCAGTTGCTATGCCGGCAGCAAGGCAGCGGTGATCGGTATTACCCAGTCACTGGCCAAAGAGCTGGCCGCCAGCCAGATCCGGGTCAATGCCATTGCTCCAGGTTTTATCGATACCGATATGGCGCATGCCATCCCGGAAGAGAAGTTTGCCGAGCGGGTGGCTAGCATCGCGATGGGACGGATTGGCACGCCAGATGAAGTGGCAAAAGTTGCCCTGTTTCTCGCGTCCGACTTGTCGAGCTATGTGACCGGGCAGGTGATTGGGGTCGATGGGGGGATGGTGATTTGAGTGCGCCCGACTTGCTGAGCCATTTGGTAGAGGAAAATCCAGCACCAGCCTGGCTAGACCCGCAAGAGGGGTGGCTCAGTTATGGTGAGCTGGCCCGGCGAGTGGCGCAGTTGGCCACCACCTATCCTGCTGGCCGCCATTTGGTCTACCTGCCATTTGTGACGTCCACCCTGCATCTGCTGCACTACTTGTTGGCTCTGCGTGATGGCCACGCCATCATGCTGGCCGATCCTGCACAGGATGCCCGGTTGCACCGTGAGCAGAGCCAGCGCTTTGGTGTCAGTCTGCGGGTATTGGAGGATGGGGCAGTTGCGCATCTTGGCGATGCCCCTTCACTTCACCCAGAGCTGGCCATGCTGCTGCCGACATCGGGCAGTACCGGCTCCTGCAAATGGGTGCGATTGTCGCGAACCAATCTTGATGCCAATGCCGCGGCCATCGCCGCATATCTGGCGCTGAACGGGCGTGAGCGAGCCATCACCTCATTGCCACTTTTTTACTCCTTTGGGATGTCGGTACTTAACAGCCATCTTTTGGTTGGCGCCTCTCTGGTTTCATGCACTGCCAGCCCCCTTGAGCGCCACTTCTGGGATGAGGTAAATCGTCATCAGGTCACCAGCGTGGCGGGGGTCCCGTTTACCTTTCAGATGCTAAACCGCTTGCGTTTTGACTGGGCCAGTTATCCTAGCCTGATGACACTGACCCAGGCAGGAGGACGGCTTGAGCCGGCGCTGGCAAAACAGTTTGCCGAGCAGGCATCAGTGCTTGGTCGCCGTTTTTTCGTGATGTATGGCCAGACCGAAGCGGCACCACGCATCGCCTGGTTGGCACACGATGAAGTGATGATTGCCCCCAATGCCATCGGCCGTGCCGTACCGGGCGGGCATCTCTCTCTGCGTCATGAGTCCGGCTTTCCCGACGGGGAGGGGGAGCTGGTCTACGAAGGGCCAAACGTGATGCTGGGCTATGCGGAGCGTCCTGAAGATCTGGCGCGGGGGCGTGATATGGATGCGCTCTTTACTGGCGATCTGGCTCGTTGTGATGCGGCGGGCCGATTCTATCTGACTGGGAGGCTCAATCGTTTCCTGAAGCTGTTTGGCAAGCGGGTGAGCTTGGCTGAAGTGGAGGCCTGGTTGCAGGGGAGGGGCTATGCCTGCGCTGCGACCGGCCGCGATGATCGCCTGTTGGTGGCTATCGAGGCAGATGCGTGCCCCTGTGACGCACTGCAGCTGGAGCTGGCCCGCTGGCTGATGGTGCCGCCATCAAGCGTGCGTATCTACCAACATCATTTGCCACGACGCAGCAATATGAAGATTGATTATCCGGTCCTATTAACAGAGCTGGAGCAGCTATGAACAGGCTGTTTGATGCGCCGGTTTTCGGGCTGCCCCAACAGGAAAAAAGTGGGCTGCTCCTTGCTCGCCTGAATGAATTGACGCAGCGCCATGCGCAGGGGTGCCCAGCTTTTGCCAATATTCTGTCGGCGTTTGGTTGGGGGCAGGCTTCGACGTATCAAGAGCTTCCCTATCTGGCCGCCCGCCTGTTCAAATTGGCCCAATGGCAGAGTGTGCCGCAAGAAGAGGTATTCAAGGTGCTCACCTCCTCTGGCACTACCGGAACGCCGTCACGAATTGTGCTGGACAGGGATACAGCCGCGTTGCAGAGCAAGGTGCTGGTGAAGATCCTGCAAGAGTTCGTCGGCAAGCAACGGCTTCCCATGCTGCTGGTGGAGCAACCCGCCCTGATTCAAAACCGCAGCGGTTTTTCCGCCCGCGGTGCCGGTGCGCTGGGGCTCTCCTTCCTTGGCCGAGACCATACTTATGCCCTCGATGAGCAGATGCGGCCCAACTGGCCGGTCATCGAGGCGTTTTGTGACAAATATGCGGGCCAGCCGGTCCTGCTGTTCGGCTTCACCTTCATGGTGTGGCAATGTCTGCTGGAGCCGCTGCGTGAGCGCGGTCTAGAACTGCCGCTGACGCAGGGCACGCTTTTTCACAGCGGTGGCTGGAAGAAGCTGCAACACCTCGCGGTGGATAATCCTGCCTTCAAGCTGCGCTGCCATGAACAGTTGGGGCTGAGCCGGGTGCATAACTTCTATGGCATGGTGGAACAGGTGGGGTCGGTGTTTGTTGAGTGTGAACATGGCCATCTTCATGCTCCCCTCTTTGCCGATCTGCTGGTGCGGGATCCGCTGACCCATCGACCGCTCGGGGTCGGTCAACCCGGTTTGTTGCAAGTGCTCTCGACCATTCCCCAAAGTTATCCAGGCCACAGTTTGCTCAGCGAGGATCTCGGCGTGCTGCTGGGGGAAGATGATTGCCCCTGCGGACGTCTCGGCCGTTATTTTCATGTATCAGGGCGTCAGCAAGGCGCCGAGGTGAGGGGATGCAGCGACACTTTCCAGTGATCCGGTCAGATGTAGAAGATGCCATTTGGCAAGCGGGGCCAGAGGTCGCTTTCGTGGCTCCCGTCAGCGGTTGGCAAGGTTTTGTCATTGGCCCGTTGCCAAGCTTTGCGCCCGTCATCTGCGACTTTGTGGCTGCGCTCTCTGCACGTCTGCTGAAGGAGGGGCGAGAGAACCCGGATCTGGCCGCCTTTGGCTTTTGGTTGCGGCCGCGCCAGATTGAGGTACAGCGCAAACGCACGGCAGGGCGTGCACCCTTGGGGATGGTTTTTCATCTGGTCCCCTCCAACGTGCCGACCGTCGCGTTCTACTCCTGGATCATGGCGCTGCTGATGGGCAATGGGTCCGTGGTACGTCTCTCATCGCGCATCGACCAGGTGCAAGAGGCCATGCTGACCATCCTGAACGAGCTTTTCTCTCTGCCCGAGTGGCAAGAGATTGCCTCCCGTACCCGTTTTATCCGCTATGACCACGACGAGGGCATCACCGCTTGGCTGTCGGCCCGGTGCCGCCTGCGCATCATTTGGGGTGGTGATGAAACCATCGGTCAGGTACGGGCTATTCCGCTTTCACCCCGCGCTCAGGAAATTGTATTTCCGGATCGTCGCTCCATGGCGGTATTTGATAGCCAATGGCTAGCCAGCCTGGATGCTGCCGCGTGGCGGCAATTGGTTGCGGCTTTGCAACAAGACTTTACCCGTTTCAATCAGCAAGCCTGCGCCTCGCCCACCACGATTTGCTGGTTGGGCACTCCCGATAGTGTGTTGCGCCGTCGTTGGCTCGAAGCAGTCTTTGTCCCTTTTGCAGACAGCCCTGCCCTGATGATGGAGCGCCTCATCAATTGTCAACAAAATGCCGCTCTCGATGGTCAGATGCAGCTGGAGACCTTTGCTGGCGTCACCTTATTGACTCCCACCGCCTCTTTGCGGCTTGCACACATCGGAGGAGGTACAGTTGCCGAATTCGTTGCCGATACCCTTGAAGAGTTGCTGTTACAACCTTGGGATATGCAGACCTGTGTCTGGGTTGGGCCAGATAAAATGCGGCTTGAGTGTGCTCTACAGCTGTCGCCTTGCTGCCGTATCGATAGGGTGGCAAGTCCGGGACAAGCGCTGGTATTCGAATGGCTCTGGGACGGCATCGACATGCTGGTGGCCTGCAGCCGTCAGCTTGACCGTATTGAATAGTGGATTCCTGGTCACATAAATCAAGTTATATCAATGAATTAGCTTGGTCAGGCACGGCTCTTGCAGTAAATATTGACATGAAGGGCAGGAAGGGTTGACAGAGACCGTGCGGTAGCCTTGTCCATTTTCTCCAATTCGCTTCTTTTTTACTCTAATTCTGGATTCTCTATGAAAGTCAGCATACTGGTGCCGGTGTATAACCTCGGGCGCTTTATCGAGCCCTGTCTGCTAAGTCTGCTGGAACAGCAAACCAATTTCGATTTTGAGGTCATTGCCATTGATGACGGCTCGAGCGATGACTCCTGGGCCATTATGCAGCGGCTGGCACAGCAGTGGCCTCAACTCAAGGCACTACAGAATGCGCAGAATATGGGGTTGGCCAAGACCCAGAAACGCTTATTGAGAGAGGCGAACGGCGAATATATCGCCTATGTAGACGGGGATGATCTGGCTCTGCCGGGCAAGCTGCAACGTCAGGCAGATTATCTGGACGCGCATTCCGGTTGCACCCTTTGCTACCACGAAGCGGAGATGTTTGATGATGAAACTTGCGCACGAATCAAGCTCTTCACCCGCGATTATTACAATGCTCGCTATCTCGAACTAGTGATGACGCGGGAGGCATTGATCCGTTTCGGGGTGTTCGTCAATGCCAGTTCCATTATGTTTCGCCGTTATGAAGGGATGGAGAACGCCATCGATGAGGGGTGCAAGATCATCCTCGATTATCCCTGGCATATCTTGAACCTCTCCCACAATCCGGGGACGCTGGATTTTATCCCCGAATTATTGGGCCGCTATCGCTTCCATACCCAGAGCTTTGGCGGGCAAACCCGCAAATCGGCTGAACGTCGTGAACAGTCGCTGAGTGATCTGCTGCGCGCCTGTGATAACGCCGCTGCGTTTGGGGCGGATCCCGTGGCCATTGCCCAGGGGCGTGCCCATCACTATTACTCTGCCGCACTCTACTTTCTGCGGCAGGATGACGTAGCCCGCTTCACGCAGCTTATCGAACAGTCAGTTACTGAGGTAGCGAAGCTGGCGCCAGGCTGGTTCTTCGATGAGCGACACCAACTGGCTTGGATGCAGCGGGCCCATCCAGCACGGGTCATGCAACAACTGTTTGGAGAGGCGGCATGAGTTATCAGGCGATCGTCATTGGCGCTGGGCTTTCCGGTGCCGTCATGGCTGAACGAATGGCCAGCCAGCTTGGCTGGAAGGTGCTGGTGCTGGAACAGCGCGACCATATAGGTGGCAACTGCTTTGACGAGTATGACGAGCATGGTGTGTTGATCCATCGCTATGGGCCACATCTCTTCCATACCGACAACAAGGAGGTGTGGGATTACCTGTCACAGTTTACCGAGTGGTTGCCTTACGAGCATCGTGTGTTGTCACGCATCGATGGGCAATTGGTGCCGATCCCGTTCAACCTGACCAGCATCGAACGTTGCTTCCAGACCGACAAAGCCGCTGCCATGATTGAGGCCCTGCGTACCCGGTTCGGGGATGGCGCCAGAGTACCGATTCTCGAACTACGCAAGGAGCAGGATCCCCTGCTGGGCGAACTGGCTGATTTCATCTATCAGAAAGCCTTTGTCAACTACACCAGCAAACAGTGGGGGGTACCGCCCGAGCAGGTCTCCCCCGAGGTGACGGCGCGGGTTCCCGTGGTGGTCTGTCGGGATGAGCGCTACTTCACCGACCCCTGGCAGGCGGTGCCAGCCGCAGGCTATACCGCCATGTTTGAGCGCATACTTGCGCACCCTTTGATTGACGTGTGGCTGTCTACCCCCATGGTGCAGCGTGTCAGGTTGGATTGGCATCAGAAGCTGGTGTGGTTGGATGGCGCACCTTTCGATGGTCCACTGATATATACCGGTATGCTTGATCAGTTGATGCCGGCAGAGGGGAATTCCTTGCCATACCGCTCGCTGCGTTTTGAACATCGCCATCTGGCGCAAGAGCAATTCCAACCTGTCACCACCGTCAATTATCCGAATGAAGAAGCCTTCACCCGGATAACCGAATTCAAGCATTTCAGCGGGCAACAGCATCCCGGCACCAGTATCGTGTACGAATATCCCTGTGACTATAAGCCTGAGCAGGGGTTAGAGCCTTACTACCCGTTGTTTACCGATGAGGCCAAGCAACGCTACCTTGCTTGTTGTACCGAGTTAGCTCAATTTCCACAAGTAATCGCGTTGGGGCGTTTGGCCGAATATCGTTATTTCGATATGGATGATGCGATATTAAATGCATTGCATAAATTTGCTCGTAGCGTCTTTCATCATACATAAAAACATTCCGAGTAAGGATTTTGGGATGAGTAAACAAGAACAAGTAAAAATACAATGCAAAGCAAGTATGGATATGGCCTATAATGCGAATTGGCAATTGCCATTAAAACTATCCGAGATCGCATGGAGTCGCTATGACCTAGTGTCTCTTGATATTTTTGACACTCTGCTACATAGAGCCTTAATTAGTCCAAAGAGTCTTTTTCTGGAAATTGGACGTAAGGCCATTTCCCTAGGGTTACTTGATGAATGTATGTCACCTGCAGACTTTGCTCAACTGCGCATGGATCTGGAGCATGAAGCAAGGCGTTTGAGTACAGGAAAAAGCACTGAAGTGACATTGTCTCAGATATGGGCACAGGCACCGGCAACTATGCCGATAACGGAATTGATGACTCTCGAATTAGAAGTTGAATATGCTCATTCTTTCGTGAACCCTTACAGCAGAGTACTAATCAAAAAACTTCAAGAAGATAGTATTCGAGTCTGCTTGACTAGTGATACTTATTTTCCTCGAGATTTCATCAAGCGCTTATTGGCCAAGGCCCACATCGATATATCAGGGATCGATCTTTTTCTGTCTTGTGAAGAGGATGCCAACAAAAGTACAGGTACTCTATTTAATAAGTTATTAGCAGTTGATGGGATAAGACCCGAGCGGATATTGCATATAGGGGATGATCTTACCGCTGACTATCTACAGGCTAAAAAAAATGGTTTGATGGCTTGCCATCTCGAACATATTCATTTGCCCATGTCAACAGGGCATAATGAAATGTTATTGGGCATGGATAATATTCAGGACCCTTTGCATTCAATTCGTTGTATTGGCCATTTTGTTCATCCCTTAAAAAATGATCCTGTAGCATTTTTCCGCTATTTCGGTGCAAGTGTTCTCGGTCCAGGGCTTTGTGCTTTTGCACTTTGGGCAGTAAAAGATGCTATTGCAAAAGGGGTGAGCATGATTTGCCCCATTATGAGAGAAGGGGCTATTTTAGCTCCATTGCTGGAAAAGGCAGCCTTTCAACTGGGTGCAAACCTAGAGATTAAACCATTCTATATTTCCAGACGAGCAGCTTTTCTTCCGGCCATGAGAGAATTAGATGAAAATTCCCTTAGGCAATATTACGGTCGTCGCCAATTCTCACTGGCTGCTCTGATCGAAGAGTTGGCATTACCGGAAGTGCCGCAGGCTTTGCAAGAGCACTTACCACAAATGCTCTATGATATTCCTTGTCAGAAAGAGCTCAAGGAGTATATTTTTTCTATTCCTGTACAGGAAGCCGCACGAAGGGCGAGCAAGGAAGCAAGAAGTCGTTTGAGGGACTACGCCTCCTCACTCTGGTATGGACACCAGAAGGTCGCGATGATGGATTTGGGGCCGGGAGGAAATTCTTTAGCATGGTTAGCAGATAGTTTGGGCGAGTTGGCGAACAGAATAACTATCAACTACCTTTTCTACTCTATACCTGAGTTGGCCAAACACAGGCGCCATGGCCATCAATATGCAGTCTTTATGCCGCATACACCTGAATCTGTGCCCTTGCTACGACTATTTAACCGTAGTCCCGAGCCCATTGAAATATTGTTGACGGGGCGCCACCAGACCACTTTGGGTTATCAGCGACTTGATGACGGTACAGTCGCCCCATTGCTGGGGCGAGCTTTCTATGATCCGCAGCAGGAGTTATTGCTGGAAGAGTTCTCCAAAGGTGTTGATCTGGCTTGGCGTCATTTTTCTCATGCTTGTCAGTATGTAGAATATGATTGGCTCACTGGACCGGAAGTTCGTGCAGTAGAGCTCAGATATATTCAGAGACTCTTGGAATTGCCAACTAGCCAAGAGGCAACTTTTCTTGGGGATCTGTTATTTGATGATAATGCCGGTTCTGATTCCTATGGCCGAATTTGTGCAGCGTCCGATGAGGAATTGTTGCGATTGATTGGGCCTGATGATTTTCTTCGTCAAGCCCGCCAGCAATGGGGTTACCAAAGTCGTGGGGTGCGTTGGCCTCAAGGGGTAGTAACTCGTTACCGTTCTGACATATTGGCGGCTCAGCGTAGGGCTTTATTTAATGATGTTGATCACAAGTTATTGTGTGTTACCTTGCTCGAACAGCTAAAACATGCTGGATATAGCAAGGCGACCCTTTATGGTGGTGGCAAGTTAGGCCATGAGATGCTTCATGAAGCTATGGCGAGAGGAATTGAGATTGATTTTGTTGTCGACAGCAATGTAACACTTCATGGCTTGAGGATACTTGATAGGGAGATAGTGCCATTGGCTCGTGCTGCCAGAGATGGTTGCGGCCAATATCTGGTTGCTTCGGCTGCCTTCTCTGTCGCTATCGTAGAATGCATCGTTCGTTATTACCAAGAACAGAATTTACCTTGTCCCGCTATTTACGCCATAAAGGGGAGCAGACCTTGAAAATTGCTTTTTTGTCCAAGGCTGATGCTGCAGGGGGCGGGGCCAGCCGTATCGCACAAGACTTGGCTGAAGGATTCAGGGAGCAGGGTCATGAGACCGTCCATTGGGTTTCGTGGACACACACAGGTTATGACGCACACCGTCGTCGCCTCTATGGTGAGCGTTGGCAGCGTAGTTTTTACCGTTACAGCAGAAATATCAAAAGCTGGTTTGCACCTGATGTCATTCCTTTTGAATGGCCCAATCTTTATTGGCAGAATTTACCGGCCAATTTTGATTTGGTTCATGTCCACGATATCTCGTCAGCTATGTCCAGTTGGAGTGTGCAGAGACTGGCTAAGCAGATGCCGGTCTTATGGACTCAGCACGATTGCTCTGCCTTCACGGGTGGCTGTATTAATCCTTTGAGTTGTACCAATTATCGTAGTGGCTGTGGTAATTGCCCACAACATGGCCAATGGCCATTGGATAGCCGGTTTGATTACAGCCGTTTGAAGAGGCGCCTGAATCAGCAGGCTCTTGATGTCTCACAACTGACGTTGGCAACGCCGTCTCGTTGGTTGCAGCAGTGGGCATTGGATAGCGGTCATGTGCAAAGTCCCCCCTTGCTGCTTCGAAACGGGGTAAACATAAACATATTTAAGCCTGTGACCAGACCAGTTAAAGATGTTCCAATCATTGTACTTGCGGCTGCCTCCCTATCCAGTCCCTACAAAGGTATCACCGATGCAATCAAAGCTCTGACACAGTTATTAACATACCGAGCTTATGAACTGATCGTTATTGGAGATGCCGATGACAGTACGAAAACCAGTTTTCAAGGATTACCTGTTGTAACCTTCACCGGCCATATCCGTGACCAGAATATGTTGGTTAGTTATTACCACCAGGCAGATCTATTACTGATGCCAAGCCTAGCTGATAACCAGCCTTTGCAGTTATTGGAAGCGATGGCCTGTGGTCTGCCCGCGGTTGCGTATGCAACTGGAGGAATACCTGAGTTATTGGGAAATAATGAAAGAGGATGGTTGGTACCAACAGGTGATTTCCATGCTTTGGCAAACGCATTGGCTCATGCGTTATCGTCAGTCCCTGATCTTATTGCTAAAGGTATGACGGCAAGAGAATGGGTAACTGATAATCACAGTAAGAATGTTATGTTTGCCGAACATTTGACTGCTTACCAAAATATTATAACTACATGGCAAGATCGCTATAGCAAAAAATAGTTATTATATATTCGAATAATATCAGCATGATCTTCGTAAAAAGGTCTGGACCTGAATTGAACGATTACAGGATGGAATTTGTTATGGGCAGAGTTATTGTGTTTGGAACTGGCAGGTTATTTCAAACATTTCTTCCATTTATCCATTCAAACTATGACATTATTGCCTTATCGGATAATGATATTAAGTTACATGGTAGCATTCAACATGGAATTAAAGTCATTGACCCAGCGACTATAGGAATGATGGATTTTGATTTTATAATTGTTGCTAGCATGTATTTTGATGAGATCAGTTTACAGCTAATAAATCTTGGTATTAGCTGTGACTTGATCAGAGCTGTGTATGATGATGCGTCGATAAGTGCCAGCGTCGCTCGTTATTTGATTGCCCATCCGGAATTTGAGTCTGCTAGGGCTAAAATATCATCGCTATCCGATGCGAAAAATAAATTGATAGTCATGAACTCTTTGGGACGTGGTGGTGCTGAACGCGCATTGCTAAATCTGTGTAGGCGAATTGAGCACAGGATCAAAGTGCTGGTAGTTGTCATTGAAGGGGGAGGTGAGTTCTTCAATGACGTAAATAATCTGGTGTCGACAGTCGAAATCTTCACATCTCTTGAAAATAGATTGCTGTATCGTTGTTTGTTTATACATTACTCTGCGTTTGATATTTGTAATAAACTATTCGGAGGATGTAAGTACGATACCGCCACGGCCTATATTGAAGGTTTGTCCACATACCTGGTTTCTGGTGTCAATAGTCATTATCGGGTAGCATGTGTTCATGCCAATTTAGATACGCACCATATCAGTAAACAGTCCTATGCTTCACTGCATGAAGAATATAATGCGTATGCCATGATGGATAATATTATATTTGTTTCCGAATCTGTCAAGAAAGGATTTATGAGTAAAATAGGTGACTTTGGTCATCGCATGGCTATTATTGGTAATATCTTTGATGTTGATGCAGTAAGAAATAATGCTCAAAAAGAGTCTGGTGAATTGCTCCCATTTCCATACTTTGTTGCAGTAGGCAGGCTTGTGGAAGTTAAAGGGTTCGACAAGCTTGTCCGTGCTTATTCGAAAGCTATCTGTGGTATTAAAAATCCTTTAAAGTTAGTTATCATCGGGGATGGACCATTAAAAGAAAATCTGCAGAGATTGATATCTTCGCTTGGTATGGAAGAGAATATTTATCTACTTGGGCAGAAAGAAAACCCCTACTCTTATATTTATCATGCGCAGTGCCTTTTTTCATCTTCGGTTAGTGAAGGTCATCCACTTGCTATTGGTGAGGCGATAATCCTCGGAACCCCTGTTATCGCGACCAATTGCGAAGGAAACGCAGGGATGCTAGCAAATGGTCGTTATGGTTACTTGTGTGAAAATGATGAAGATGGCTTAACCTCGGCACTTTATCATCTACTAACCATACCAATGTATCATCCAATATTAAAGTTTAAATCCATTAGTGGCCAGAACAGTTTATCTGGAAAAGACGAAAGTAAGCAATGGAATGGTATGATACTTAGAGGGGAATGATATGAAAAAAAAGATAGTGATATTTGGTACAGGCAGTTTATACAGAAGATCATTGATTTATATAAATGGGTTGTGTGACATTGTTGCATTTTCAGATAATAACAATTCTCTACATGGTTCTATAATCGATGGTGTTACGGTCATCCCCCCTGAAGATATTTTATTAAAAAAAATTGATGGTATTTTTATACTCAGTTCTTATGTCAAAGAGATACACTCACAGTTAATTAATATTGGAGTCGATGAGTCTCTGATTGCTCATGGTCGAGAGATATTGACTGATATATTCCAATCGTTATTAGGCAGAGTCTTAATAAATAGTGATGCTCATGTGAGTGGCACCAAAGGAAACGTATCATTTTTCATCGACACATTAGGTAATGGCGGCGCTGAAAAAGCTTTGGTTGATCTAACCAAAATGCTTTCAAAGAAAAATATTTCAGCATCTCTTACCGTGACCTTCAATACGGGGGATTATTTCGATTCAATACCTGATGGATTTCCGATAAGAGTATTATTCAATCCCAGTGACAAAGAATTAGTTGATTTAGCATTTACATTAATTGAATGGAAAGCTATTAGAAAAATACTGAGAATAACTGATAGTTCTATTGAAGTATCATTTCTAGATGGATTAAGTTCATGTCTAGTCGTTGCTGGTAATGCGGACAAAAAGATAGGATGGATACATTCTGATCTTGCGTATTATCTTAACGATGGAAAAAAGAAAAAATATGCATCAATGTTATATTCGTTGTTCACAGATATTGTCTTTGTAACACACAACGCTCAAGTTATTTGGGAATGCTTGTTCTCGGAGCTCACACACGTTCAAAAGCATGTCATTTATAATATAGTGAATGTAAGCGATATTACAAGGCACAAACGTCAGTTAGCATTTGATAAAATAACATTTGTGGCTGTAGGTCGTCTTGACTATGTGAAAGGTTTTGACCTGCTGGTAAGTATATGTAATAGGCTGAATGATGAGGGTTATGATAATTATCAGCTGCTTATTATTGGAGAGGGAAATGATAGGCCCCATATTTTGAAAATGATAGAGGAACTTAATGTTCCAAATGTCAGCCTCTTGGGGCATCTTGCATATCCTTACCAGTATATTGATGCGGCTGATTTTCTTATATCATCATCGCGTTCCGAAGGTTTTTCGCTAGTTATCCTCGAATCCCTTTTACTTGGCACACCTGTGATTGCGACAAAAACAGCTGGTGCTATGGAGCTAATTACCAATCTAGGGGGGGGGGTATTGGTGGAGAATAATATTGATGCTCTTTATTTAGCAATGAAAAATGCATGCAATGGAGAGTTAAATGAAATCGTACCTGCTATAGAAAACTTCGAAGATATACATAGGGAAACATGCGATAAAATAATCGGTATTTTTGGCGGGGGAAGGGATGTATTTTGATGTTACGATAATAACTGGTTATCGAGTGGGGACTGACTCGCTCTGTAAATACATGTCCAAACACCCTGAAATATATTGTCCTGGATATTATGGCACTAAATTCAGGGCTCATGAATATTCAGATAAAACGTTCACTGACATTATCAATTGCAAACGAAATGTTTTTATTTGGCATGATGGTAATACAGACTTTTTATATAGCGGCGATGTACCTATAAAACATAAGTATCTTATTCACCCTGTGAGGCATCCTTATGAGCAAATGATTGCAAATTATAATGCATCACTACAGCAAGATATTATCTCTAATAATGAGATCGTTGATATTGGAAAGTATATAATGCAAGGCAACATGAATTCATTGCATTGTTCATTAAGTTACTCAAGTCATTATTGTAATTATGAGAAAGTAAAAGTAGTTGATTTTTCAAATCTATCATCTGTTCATATAAATAAAACAATGAATGATATTTATCAATGGTTAGGTTTGGAAGCATGTGCAAATTTTGAAAATGATATTTCATTTAAAAGAGATCACGTTGATTTTTTCTTGAAAAGATCCCCCTTACTTATCAATCATAAGAATATTAACTGGGCTATATATTTTATCAGACATGGTCAAGTAGTGCCTAAGCACCTTCATCCCATTGGCGTTACCAGCACCGATGAGCTTGGTATGCTAACCATATGCATTAGTAAGGGGGAGCTCTATGCTAATAGACTTCAGTATCATGGGTTAACTGCTCTTGATGTGGAGTTAATGATCGATAGTGTTTTTTTACCTTGGGTAAACAGGCTTGAAGAAAAGTTAGAACTATTTCAAAGTAAGAAGATTAGTTCATTACCATCACAAGTTATGGCAATAATTGATGATGAATGTCAAGATTATTACAATCGGGTTTGCGAGTATTATCCTGAGATAGATATTCTATGGAGAGATAAATGGGCATTAAGATCGATTTAAATTTTGATGATGTATATAAAACGTTAGAGTTAGATGGTGAGCGTGATAAAAGCTCATTTTTGTTTATTGCTAAAATAAATCAACTATTTAATAGGCTGCATACCTCCAATAGTGCTTCTGTATATTTATTTGGGGCTGGAGCGGGCGGAAGGGCTCTTATAAACTCTGGGTTATTAAATGGTTTGCTATCTGGAATTCTTGATAATGATGAAAGAAAGTGGGGATCACAGTTCAATGGATTGACCATATTTTCACCATGCGTGTTAAATAATAATAAAAATGCATTGATTCTTGTACTTAGCGATTGGCATGATGACATCAAGACCCAATTAAAAAATATTGGTGTCGCAGAAAAAAATATAATAAATATTATGCCTATATATTATTCTTATCAATGGTTGATAGAAACTTCCCCTATCGAATTTTATATATCCTCATGCGAAGGATTATGATATGGCAAGTGTAGATAAATATGATTTATTTGTGATGTCTCTTGCTCGATGTGGTACTAATTTTATTTCAAAATGTTTGGATGACCATCCTCAGATAAATCCTCTTGGATATACAAGAAATGAAATTATAACAAGACATCATAGAGTAGATATATTTAATAATGGAAATCTTTCATATTATCACCTTCATGTAGTGAATAACTTTTGTTATTGGGAAACAATAAAGAGAATAATCACTCGTAAGTATTTTCTTTATTCGGTGAGAAATCCACTTGATTTGGCTATATCATATTATAATTTTTGCTTATTACAATATCATTTTGGATATAGAAAAGAAAGGCCTGTAGTTGATGAAATATTACTGCATCGTGACTTTATTATTAGACAAAACTCTATAGCTATTGGGATGAGCTTAGAGCATGAGTTTAGGAATGTGATGTGTATTGGTTTTTCTTCGCTAAAAATAGACAGAGCACAAGAAACAATGAATAAAATATCATTGTGGTTGAATGTTCAGCAACATGATATTAATGATATTTCAATTAAGGCAGAATCCTCTTTATCCATAGTTTTATCTTTTATTCCAATGAATATAAAAATAAAGGACAAGCTAGTTCAGATTTACTTTTCTGAATTGGAGGCTGGGCCTGCGGTAAGTGGATTGCCAAAGCATATTTTTAGGCGTTACATTAAAATCATTAATGTAGATAGTATGGCTTTTGGAAAGATATATGGATTTATTGACCATGATTTTTTATTTTCTTTAGGTGATATAATCTCTTTTCAAGAACATATGGGTGAGCTATGTTCTAAAATTAATAGAGAGTTGGAAGGATGGTTAGCAGGTGCTATCGATATAGTACATGCTGCTAGGAGTGAATATATAAATCATATTCCTAAAGATGTAGAGCAAAAAATATCCTCTTACTATAATCCTTATATAAAGCAACTTTCTATACGGCATCCAAATGTTATAGATGAATGGTAATGTAAAATGGTGATATGGATTACAGGCCTTTCTGGTGCCGGAAAAACAACGGTTGCAAGGTGTCTTGTATCAAAGTTGAGGAATGCGGGAGAAAAAAATGTCGTTCACTTGGATGGAGATGAACTGAGAAGTGCTTTTTTTTCCGATGTTACTGGCGATCCTCACTCACTTACTAACAGATTGAGAATCGCGTATAAATACTCTGCTCTTTGTGATATGTTATCTAAACAAGGTGTAACAGTTGTAATATCTACAATATCATTATTTCACGAAATACATAAATGGAATAGGGATAATATACAAGGATACTATGAGGTATATTTAGATGTTCCTTTGAATGTTCTTTCATCTAGAAATCAAAAAGGACTCTACAAAAATTATGCTGCTGGCCACATAGATAATATTTGTGGACTTGATATTAAAAGTGAATTTCCAACGCATCCTGATTTGAAAATAGAATACTCTGAAGCAATTAATGCAGAAGAAAATGCTGAGTGTATATACAA
The DNA here is from genome assembly GCF_040908355.1 of Aeromonas sp. R2-2. NCBI lineage: Bacteria > Pseudomonadati > Pseudomonadota > Gammaproteobacteria > Aeromonadales > Aeromonadaceae > Aeromonas > Aeromonas sp. R2-2. Next base: position 35,956 of record NZ_JBFODQ010000072.1, read on the forward strand.
TAATATAAAGGGGGTTATAGAATGAAAGTCAATAGTGGTGATTTTACCGGCCTAGCTGAAAGATATTCAAAAAATCGTCCGGATTATAGTGTTTCTGTATTAAAGGCTCTGCTGTCCCTTGTTGATAAGCCGGTACATGATATCGATTTTGTTGATGTCGGTGCTGGTACAGGGATTTGGACTAGAATGGTCAGGGAAGCTGGCGTTAAGAGTGTTATTGCAGTTGAGCCTAATGACGACATGAGAAAATTTGGTATTTGTGATACACCTAACAACGCTAAATTTGCCGATGTGATATGGAAGCCCGGTTCCGGTGAAGATACGGGACTATTATCTGAAAGTTGTGATCTGATCTCTATGGCATCGTCGTTTCATTGGGCTGATTTTGATAAGGCGACTCAAGAGTTTCATCGGGTTTTAAAAGACAATGGTCGATTCGTTGCATTATGGAATCCTCGTCTGATAGAAACCAACCCACTTTTAGTAGAAATAGAAAACTATTTAATTTTCCTAAAAAAAGATATAAATAGAGTGTCATCAGGACGTTCAGGTGTCACTGACGTTTTAACGGAAAAACTAAATGATAGCCCATACTTTGATGATGTAATATATATTGAAGGACGTCACTCTGTATACATGACACCAGAGCGTTATTTGGGGGCATGGCATTCAGTTAATGATCTTCAGGCTCAGCTTGGACGTAAGTTATTTGATGACTTTATCAAATTTGTTGAGTCTAAAATTAAAGGCCTGGATTTTATTGAAGCTGATTATTTGACAAGAGCTTGGTCTGCTAGAAAAGTGGTCTAATTTTTTATCGTTAATTAGCATTCATATAACTTAATTAAAGAAGAGTGGCCGCTGTTTAGCTACTGTGGCCATATATTAAATATGGTGACTAATGATGCTTCAATTTGGTACTAAAGCGGAAACATTGGCTACCTTAAGTGGAGTCAGGCTAAGTGCAAACATTCCATTTTCTATATATTTTTCTTATGGAATGTGGATTGAGGATCGCCACGCTATCATAAATTCAGTGCACGATAATATATCTGGTCGGTTAATTGTAAGATCTAGTTGTATGGCAGAAGATAGCCATTCACAGTCGAATGCAGGGGCGTTCCTCTCTGTTGCAAATGTCGAGTTTGGTTTTTTAGAATCGGCTATTGAACAGGTATTCACATCTTATGGTGAGCATCCGGATGATAATGATCAGGTATTGGTACAGCCAATGCTAGAGCAGGTTGTGTTATCTGGCGTCGCGTTTAGTCACGATCCAAGCAGTTGTTCTCCTTATCGAGTTATTAATTGGCATGAAGGTGAAAACACAGCTTTTATCACATCAGGATGTGGTGGGAAAATATGGATATCATCCAGCCATGTATCTTCTGATAAAATTGAAAATCCTTATATATCACAAGTTATCAAGTTGATTGATGAGCTTTTAGTATATTTCGGTGGCATTCCTGTTGATTGTGAGTTTGCTTTTACCAAATCGGATGGCTGTTTGACTCTGTGGTTGTTACAAGCCAGACCTCTCATATTGAAATATCGACCTGACTCGGATGATGAGCATTATAAGAAATTAAGACAGATTACAGATAAAGTTGAATTGGGCATGAGTGAACACCCATTCTTGATGGGGAAGAGGACTGTCTACGGTGTGATGCCTGATTGGAATCCTGCCGAAATAATCGGATTAAGGCCAAAGCCACTGGCTTTATCACTGTATCGTGAGCTTATAACAGATAGCACATGGGCATACCAACGAAATAACTACGGCTATCGGAATCTTAGAAGCTTTCCTTTAATGCTACATTTTTATGGCATGCCATACATTGATGTTCGCTTGTCATTTAACTCGTTTATTCCAGCCAACCTGCCAGATAATGTTGCCGGAAAGCTGGTCGATGCTTATATAGATCGCTTGCTGGATAAACCTTATCTACATGATAAGGTTGAATTCGAGATCGTCTATTCCTGTTATACTCTTGATCTCCATGAGCGACTGCAGTCTTTGAAAAATGAAGGTTTCTCTGAGCGTGAGATCACGACAATTACTGAGCATCTTAAGGAATTGACCAACAAGATCATCGATCCAGAGTTGGGACTCTGGAAAGAGGATGCAAGCAAACTCGATATTCTCAAAGAGAGAAGGGAAAGGCTGCTGCAATCCAGTATTGGAAAACTAGATACTATATATTGGTTAATCGAAGATACTAAGCGTTATGGTACGCTACCTTTTGCTGGTTTGGCTCGAGCCGGTTTTATTGCAGTACAGTTTCTAAAGTCTTTGGTTAGTGTGGGCGTGTTTACTCAACATGATTATGATTGTTTCATGAATAGTTTAAGCACTGTAAGTGGTCAGTTATCCCATGATAGAGATATTTTAAGTAAAGAGCTATTTTTAAATAAATATGGGCATTTACGCCCGGGGACATACGATATAGAATCCCCTCGCTATGATGAGGCTCCAGATTTGTATTTTGATTGGAATTCTTCAACATCGAATGCAGCATCAATGAGTTCCCCTTTTTCGCTGACTCTTAATCAGATGAAGTCGATCTCAGCGTTGCTTAGAGATCATGGGTTAAAACCGGATGTGGTGGGCTTGTTTGATTTTTTGGAATCAGGTATTGAGCTAAGAGAATGGTCTAAATTTGAGTTCACGAGAAATTTATCCGATATCATCGCATTAGTCGGTTCCTACGGTGAGTCTTTAGGATTTAGTAAATCAGCAATGTCATACTGTGATATTTCTGTCTTCAAAGAATTACAAGTAGGAGCGATGGACCCTGTCGATGCTATTCGTCGCTCTATTGATGTAGGAATGAGTAGATATAAGGACAGTTTGAAAATAATTCTTCCCCCAGTTATTACATCACCTGATGATGTTTGGGCATTCGAACTGTCCGAAGCAAATCCTAATTTTATTACTCAAGGGGTTACAACAGGGCATGTGGTAACCGATTCCAATAAAGATAATTTCTCTGGGGCGATTATATTTATTCAAAGTGCAGACCCTGGTTATGACTGGATATTTTCATATCCGATCGCCGGTTTGGTTACTGCATGGGGTGGTGCGAACTCTCATATGGCCATTCGTGCCGGGGAGTTGGGTATTCCTGCGATAATTGGCGCCGGTGAAGTTTTGTTTAAAAAGTGGTCGTCTGTTAGCAGGATAACAATCAATTGTGCGGCTAAAAAAGTCGATATATTAAGTTGATCTGAGCATGTTCAAAGTAATAGTTACTCAGCGTGTGGATAGTTTCAAGGAACGCAATGAGACCCGTGATGCCTTGGATCAGGATGTTTGTCGATGGGTGGTGGCTGCGGGCGGGTTACCTTTCCCAGTGTCGAATGTGTTGGATGAGGCAACACTTCTTCAATATCTTCATCATATAAAGCCAGATGCAATTATTCTCTCAGGTGGGAATGATATAGGCGATTTTCAGTGCAGGGATAATACGGAGAGTAGAATATTGAACTGGGCCCATTCACATAAGGTTCCTACCTTGGGTATTTGCCGTGGTATGCAGATGCTTGTCACCTGGTCTGGCGGGACATTGAATGAGGTAACTGACCACGTTGGGAAAAGGCATGATATATATGGTGATATCTCCGCTAATGTTAACAGTTTTCACCGCTATGGTGCATTATCTGTTCCTGAGAAGTTTACTGTTATAGCAAGGTCAACAGAAGGCACTATTGAGGCGATTGCACACCGAGATTGGCCATGCGAAGGTTGGATGTGGCATCCGGAGCGTGATTTTCCTTTCAGCTTGGTATGGCTTGATCGGTTTCATAAGATAGTGATGGGAGGATGACATGACAAAAGCAATTATTTTGGCTGCCGGTCGAGGTAGTCGAATGAAAGAGATGACAGCAGCCAAACCAAAATGTCTTACGCTGTTACATGGCAGACCTCTTCTTGAATATCAACTTTCAGCGCTAAAAGAGGCTGGTATTACTGATATTGCAGTTGTGACTGGGTATATGAGAGAGGCTCTTTTATCCTACGATTTGGTTGAGTTCCATAATCCAAGATGGGCTGAAACGAACATGGTTTCATCACTGTGCTGCGCACGCGAGTGGCTGATGAACGAGGAATGTATTGTTTCATACTCTGATATATTTTATACATCCGAAGCTGTAATTGCTTTGCTTAGTAATAAGGATGATATATCTCTAACTTATGATCCAAGCTGGTTGGATTTATGGCGTCAACGTTTTTCTGACCCGTTATCTGATGCGGAAAGTTTCAAGCTTGATGATGAGCATTTTCTTACTGAAATTGGTAATAAGACTACCGACGCTGCTCTAATACAGGGGCAATATATGGGTCTCTTGAAGTTTTCACCCGTAGGTTGGAAACAAGTAGAGATGTATCGTGCAGAGTTACCGGCTGTGATGCAAGATAATATGCATATGACCGGCACCTTAAATGCCATGATTCAACAAAATAATATAAAAGTTCGTGTTTTTCCCTATGAAGGACGGTGGGGGGAGATTGATTCACAAGAAGACTTGGCTTGTTATGAATAATAAAAAGCTACCGGTTGGTAGCTTTTTTAATGTTCAGAGAGAATGTGCTTGATGAATTATCTTCATCAGATTGCTTTCTTGTTCCAATAAAGCAGGATAAAGCGGTAGTGTTATCAGTTGCTCGTAGAAGCTGGTTGCTTTTTCACAAGTACCGGTATGATATGGCTGATGGCCTATGGGGATATAGTGAACGTTTACACCTAGCCCGTGGGCTTTGAGCTGTTCGAATTGTGCTTTACGGCACACGGCAGGCACTTTGATAACAAATAGGTGCCAGGCTGAAAGACGATCATCACGGTTGGCTAGTACTTCGAGACTTGGGTGAGGTAATTCAGCCTGATAGCGTGCGGCAATATGGCGGCGTTTGGCGAGAAACAGTTCAAGTTGGTTCAGCTGACTCAACCCCAGTGCCGCCTGGATATCGGTCATCCGGTAGTTGAAACCGAGCAGCTGCTGCTCGTAATACCAAGGGCCGTCCGGCTCATTGATAAAGTCTTCCGGTTCACGGGTGATGCCATGGCTGCGGAGCATGCGCATTGCTTTGGCAAGCCCTGGGGCGTTGGTCATGGCCATCCCTCCTTCACCGGTGGTGATGATCTTCACCGGGTGGAAGCTGAAGACGGTGATGTCGCTGTAGCGGCCGTTGCCGGTGGGTTCATCGTGATAGCGAGCACCCAGGGCGTGACAGGCATCTTCGATGATCCGAAAGCCATACTCCTGCCCTAGGCGGTGGATCTCCTGCATATCGCAGGGGAGGCCGGCAAAGTGTACCGGTATGACTACCTTGGGTAGTTTTCCTTCCGCCTTGGCGGCAATCAGTTTCTTCTCCAGCTCCACTGCGCACATGTTCCCTGTATCGGGCTCAATGTCGACGAAGTCGACTTGTGCACCACAATAGAGAGCGCAATTGGCTGATGCCACAAAGCTGATGGGGGATGTCCAGATCCAGTCGCCGGGGCCAACTCCCAGCGCCAGACAGGCGATATGGAGTGCTGCAGTACCTGAATTGACCGCCACCCCAAATTTAGCTCCACAGTAGTCCGCAACCGCTTGCTCGAAGCGTGGAACGACCGGCCCTTGGGTCAGGAAGTCGGACTTGAGAACGTCCACGACAGCATCGATATCTGCCTGGCTGATAGATTGACGGCCGTAGGGGATCATTCTGCTACCTTGCTCTGGTTCATCTTCTGGAGCTGTTTTATGCTGAAAAAGTGAGGGTTGCTGCGAGAGTTATATTCGAAGCCCTGTTCTACCATTTTTCCTTTTTCGCCCGCCGCTGTTTTGGAGAAATCGTTGTTGCGATTATTGAAGTTGATGGTTGGGCCAATCACGAAGAAGTCATCAAACTCGAAGGTGTGATAAGAGTCATCGGCAGGACACATCACTTCGTGAAGCTTCTCTCCCGGGCGAATGCCGATGATCTTGTGTGGCAGGTTTGGGGCCATAGCACTGGCCAAATCTGTGATGCGAACAGATGGCAATTTGGGAACGAATATTTCCCCTCCCTTCATCCGCCCAAAATTGTCCAGCACGAAATCCACCCCTTGCTGCAAAGTGATCCAGAAACGCGTCATCTCCTCATGGGTGATGGGCAACGCATCTGCATTCTGGTCAATCAGCTTTTGGAAGAAGGGGACGACAGAACCGCGAGAACCGACCACGTTGCCGTAGCGGACTACGGCAAAACGGGTGGGATCCTGCCCCGCGATGTTGTTTGCTGCCACGAAGAGCTTGTCTGATGCCAGTTTGGTGGCACCGTAGAGATTGATTGGATTGGCGGCTTTGTCAGTGGAGAGGGCAATAACTTTTTTGACTTGATTGAGCAAAGCGGCCTGGATGACGTTCTCTGCACCATGGATATTGGTTTTAATGCACTCCATGGGGTTGTATTCAGCGGCTGGAACCTGCTTGAGTGCGGCTGCATGAACCACGTAATCCACACCGCGCATTGCCATGGTAAGGCGGTTGGCGTCTCTGACATCCCCGATGAAATAACGCATGCACGTGTCGTTGAACTCTTGCTGCATCTCGAACTGTTTCAGCTCGTCGCGAGAATAGATGATAAGGCGTTTGGGTTTATAACGTTCCAGTACTGTCTTGACCAATCGCTGGCCAAACGAGCCAGTGCCACCTGTGATGAGTAGCGTTTTATCGTTGAACATTGTGGGCATCTCGTCTCAAAAACAGTAGATGAATCATATGCTAGCAAATAAAGTACCAGCTTTTTCTGTAAAGAGTGTGATCAACTCATAAAAACGGTTTTAAAGCCAGGGGTATCAATCGGGTCTTTTTCTCTTTGTCTCTTTGGCTTTTGTTACTTTCTGATTGCCCTGCATACATCTTCCACCGCATTAAGGGCTCTCGGGGTGAAGCGGTGCAGCTCATCCGAGTTGATCAAATCGAGTCGCTGATGCTGCACCGCGTCGAGATTAGGCCACTTCAGCCAGTGACGCAGAGCGTCAGGATCTTGACTCCCTGCCAGGATCAGCGATGGGTTGGCTCTGATCACCTGTTCCATGTCCACTTGAGGGTAAGGGGTCTTGGCATTCGCCATGATGTTGATCCCGCCGCAGAGTTCGATGGCCTGAGCCGGCCAGGCATTGCCACTGACGCTGGTGAGCGGCGGGTACCAGAGTTGGTAGAACACCTTGACGCCGGTTGGTTGGCCATAGCGCTGTTGCAGGGAATGCAGGCGCGCCAGATAGCGATCGGCGGCTTCGTTGGCACTCTTCTCCACTCCAAGCAATTTGCCCAGCGCCCGCATCTCGGTCGCCAGCGAGGCAAAATCGGTGGGTTCAGAGTAGAACACCGGGATACCCAGCTGTTCCAACGGGGCCAGCATCCGTGACTGGGCCGAGCGCCAGCCCAGGATCAGGTCCGGTTTTTGTGCCAGCAGGGCTTCGACATTGATGCTGCGATAATTGGCCACCTTGGGTTTGTTTTTCACCTCGGCGGGATAGTCTGAGGCATCGTCGATGGCCACCAGCTTGTCACCGGCGCCGATGTCATAAAGCAGCTCGGTAAGATGGGGTACTATGCTCACCACCCGGGTCGGCGTTGCGGCCTGCAGGGCACCGGGCAACCAGGCAATCAGTACGCAGGGCAGCCAGAGCGGCAATCGCAACCATCTAACCATGAAGTAACCCCGCCACAGTGACAAGCTGCGCCAGCATCAACCAGCCCCAGCCAATTCCTTGCAGAATATTGAGCACCTTGCGCGGAGTCTCGCTATCTGGCTCAGCACCCGTGCCGATGACTGGCCAGCGCTGGAGAGCCCCCTGATAGTAGCGAGGACCACCAAGGCGGATCCGGCACTTGTCTACCAGCAGAGTGAGCAGCATCCCCATGGCGGGATAGGGCCAGAGCGCCCCACTTCGCAGCAGCTGTGCTGCCTGCTTGAGCCGCGGGAGCAGGAGCGGCAGCCCCAACAGCAGGATGGTGGGGGCATTGAGCCCCTGATAAAGGGCGCTGGCGGCTCGGCCAAAATAGCCAAACGCGGGATCCTTCATGCTCCAGCCCTGGCTCATCAGCTGAGTCAGCCGCCAGAGCAGTGCACCTTGTACCCCCGCGAGAGCGTACCCCATCAAGGGGCCAGCCCATTGGCCGACCAGACGCAGGGCACAGCTCTCCGTCACCGCTTTGGCGAGCCCCATGGTCGAGAGTTTACCGGTCTCCCGCTTAAGCCAGTGAGCCGCCTGCAATCTTGCCAGCGGCAGGGTCTCCTGCGTGGCGAGCGAGTGAGTGGCATGGGCGAGTTCGCGCAGTGGACGGGATTCGAGCATCAGCAGCAAGAACATCAGGTCGAAGATCGGCTCGCTCAATGCCAGATTGCGCAACGACCAGAGCCCTGCTGCGCAGGGTGCCCAGACCACCAGTATCGCCAGCATACCTGCTTGCAGCTGCTGGTGTGGCGTGCCATCAGTCCTGTGCACCTTGTGCCCCAGCCGGGTCAACAAGGGTGTGACGGCCGAAAGACGCAGATGGGATGGCCACGGGATCACCGCCTCCAGCAGGGCAGCCCCTACCAGAATGGCCGCCGTCGTCGAAAGGAGGGCGTCGGCCATCAAATCAAGCGAGCCGGTCTCGATCACAGCTTGCCGAGCATCTTGATGATCACTTCGGCGGAGTGCTTGCCGGCCACTTCGATGAAGGCATCGAAGGATTCAACCTGTTCCTTGCCAGCGATATCGGACATGGCGCGTACCACCAGATAGGGCACCTTGAACATGTGGCACACCTGACCGATCGCTGCACCTTCCATCTCGACCGCCAGCATCTGCGGGAAGTCGGCGCGAGCCTTGGCGATGGCGTCCGGTTTGCACATGAACTGATCGCCGGTGCAGATAAGGCCGACCTTGGTCTGGTGCTTGCCCTGCTCGGCGATGCAATCCTGAGCGACCGCGATGAGTTTCTTGTCGCAGGCGAAGGCGGCGGGTTGCTGCGCCATCTGGCCCATCTCGTAACCAAAGGCGGTCACGTCCACATCGTGGAAACGCATCTCGCTGGCGATCACCACATCACCGATATGCAGGTCCTGGGCAAAGCCGCCCGCAGAGCCGGTATTGATGACGCAGTCGGGGGAAAACTTTTCCAGCAGCAGGCTGGTGGCCACGCTGGCGGCGACCTTACCGATACCGGAGCGGGTCAGGATAACCTCTTTGCCTGCCAGCTCCCCTTGATAGAACTCGCAGCCGCCCAGTTGCAGGGTGGTGGGGTTGCTCATCTGGCTGCGCAGCAGGGCCACTTCTTGCTCCATGGCGCCGATAATACCTACTTTCATTGCTGACCTCGTCTTGATAGCCGTGTGGCTGAATTTAAGTTGCTGTAGATCATAACAAAAGATGGCGTCGGCGCCGAGAGGCACAAGCGAAAGGAGAGATGAAACGCGGCGCTCCATATGGGAGCGCCGCAGGTGACAAAAAGCATTGATGAGAGAGGGGCTAGTGTCTTTAGCCGAGCGCGGTATCGAGGGTCATCATCAGGGCAAAGCCTGCCATCAGGCCAAGGGTGGCATAGGTCTGATGACCGTTGCGGTGAGTCTCCGGAATTACCTCGTGCGAGACCACAAACAGCATGGCGCCAGCGGCGAGCCCAAGTCCGATGGGGTAGGCGATGGCAAGGCCGCTGGAGAGCCCCACCCCGAGCAGGGCGCCAATCGGTTCGAGCAGGCCGCTGGCGATGGCGACCAGCACCGCCACCGAGGGGCGAAAACCGGCGGCGCACATGGCCAGCGCCACCGCCAGTCCTTCGGGAATATCCTGCAGTGCGATGGCGGTGGTGAGCGGCAGCCCCACCGACATATCCCCCTGCGAGAAGCTGACCCCGATGGCCATCCCCTCCGGCAGGTTGTGCAGGGCGATGGCAAAGACGAACAGCCAGACCCGGGAGCAGCTCTCATGGCCGGGGCCGCAGGGGCCGGTTGTGTCATGCTCGTGCGGGGTGAACTGGTCCAGTCCCAGCATCAACAGCACCCCGAGGGTCATGCCGACCACCACCACGGCGGCGGCGCTAAAGCCGTTGCCGGTGATCCCCTCGGCGGCCTCCAGCCCCGGCAGCAGCAGGGAGAAGGCACTGGCCGCCAGCATCATGCCGGCGGCAAAGCCCAGCATGGTGTCCTCTACCTTTTGCGGCACCGAGCGCAGAAACAGGGCGGGCAGGGCGCCGATGGCGGTGGCGGCAAACCCGGCGGCACCACCGACAAGGCCATAGCGCACGCCGCTGGTCACCTCGCCGGTAGCGAGCATGATGAGACTCTGCAACAGCAGCAACAAGACGGCAGCCAGCGCGATAAAGAGACCGAGGGCGGTGAGTGGCCGCGCCTGCAGTTGTTCACGCAGCTGGGCAGACCAGGTTGAAGCAGGCAGATACGAGCTGTTATCCATAAACAGGGCCTCTTGTTACAGCAAATGGTTACAACGAAGGGGGATGGCGCTCCGCCATCGGGTCATGTTGGTCATTACAACGAGTTGATGGCCCCTTGTCCATGCCACTGCCTCGATTGCATTTATCGGTTAACTATTTGAAATGATTTGGTCGCTATAAATATTTTGTGATGAATGTCGGGTTGTGAAGGAAACCAGCTTGCATTCATTTGGTGAAATCCGGTGAAGGATTAGGCGATATTGTGATAGAGTGCGCGCCTCGCGAAATCGTCCTTCCCCCGCTTTCGCAACCTTCCATCTCCCGTCAGGAATGGCCGGGATCAGCTCATACGGATGTGATCGCTACTGTTTACCTGCTTGTCAGCAGTTGAGGATCAACAGCCAATCATGTTTTACAAGAATCTCTCCATCGGCAAAAAGATTGCCGTGGTTTTTGCGGTTATTGCCGCAGTCAACGTTGTCTTCGGTGTTTTTCTCTCCAGTGAATTGCGCGGCGTGCGCGATCGGGTGCTGAATTTTACCGACTCCACTTTGCCGAGCGTGCTCTCGGTCGAAACCCTGCTCTACGACGTCTCTTATGTACGTCGGGCCCAATTTGCCCTGCTGATGGTGGATGATGCCGCCGACTTGCAGGCCCGTCGTGGCCGCATTCAGGAGAATATTCGCAAGGTTGACGAGGCATTTCGTGCCTACGAGGCGACTGTGGGTGCCGACAACGAGCGCCAGGTGTTTAACCAAGCCAAACAACAGTGGCTCACTTATCAACGTTCGGTAAACGAGTTTGATATGCTGCTGGTGCAGGGCCAGCATGATCAGGCCAAAACCCAGCTGTTTGCCTCCAACCCGCTCTTCGGGGCGCTGGAGCAGGCGGTCAACTCGTTGATCCAGGTGAACCTCGGTTTCGTCAAAGAGAACCGTGGCAGCCTGCTTGGCAGCGTCAGCATGGTGACCACCTTCGCCATGGTGAGCATCGGTGCCCTGCTGGTGTTCATGGTGGTGATGACTTGGTTCCTGACCCGCCAGATCTGCCTGCCGCTGCAAGCCGTGGTGGCGCAGGCCAATGCCATTGCTGCCGGCGATCTGACCCATCAGCTGGAGCGTCAGCATATCGGCCGCGACGAGCTGGGCATGCTGGCCAAAGCCTCTCTCAAGATGCAGGACAACCTGCGCGGTCTGATCGAAGAGGTGGTGGCTGCGGTCACCCAGCTTGGCACTGCCATCGATGAGGTGAGCGCCGTCTCCGAGCAGTCCGCCAAGGGTATTCAGAGCCAGCAGCAGGAGATCTCTCTGGTGGCGACCGCCATGACCCAGATGAAGGCCACCGTGGCCGATGTGGCTGGCAATACCGAAACCGCCTCCAGCTCCGCCAGCTCAGCCAATGCGCTGGCCCGCAACGGCAATCAGGATGTGCAGCGTTCGCTGGTGGCCATCACCCGGGTTGCCGAAGAGATCGAGCAGGCCGGTACGCTGGTGACCGAGCTGGAGCGCGAATCTGCCCAGATCAACGTGGTGGTGGATGTGATCCGCGGCATCGCCGAGCAGACCAATCTGCTGGCCCTCAATGCGGCCATCGAAGCTGCCCGTGCCGGCGAGCAAGGCCGTGGCTTTGCGGTGGTGGCCGACGAGGTGCGCACCCTGGCGGGTCGTACCCAGGCCTCGACCGGCGAGATCGTGGCCATCATCGAAACCCTGCAGGCACGCGCCAATCAGGCCAAAGAGGTGACTGGCCAGAGCTGCGAGATGATCCGCCAGTGTGTGGATCAGAGCGAGCAGACCAGCAACGGCATCCAGCAGATTGAAGAGGCGGTCGCCCAGATTGCCGATATGGCGATCCAGATTGCCAGCGCCTGCGGCGAGCAGGATGCGGTCTCCGACGAGCTGGGCCGCAACGTCGAGCGGATCAACGAGTCCGCCAACGAGGTGGCTCTGGGCGCCGATCATACTGCCCGCGCCTGTCTGGAGCTGAGCCAGCTGGCGGTGGGTCTGAAGCAGACCATCGGTCGCTTCCGCCTCGCCTGATAAAGGGGCTGGCGTACGCCGGCCTCTTCATTCATAAAAAGTCGGGGCGTTTTGCATGCCCTCACGACACCCGGCCATGTGCCGGGTGTTTTTTTATCTGGCGATGGGGACGAGGCCAGATGGTCGGGGTTCTTCGCAAGGGGATGAAGGTCAGGGCAACAAACAGGGGGCAGATGATTATCCCGGCCTGTGCGCGGTGATATTCAAGAAGGTTGGTTAATGCGTATTTGCTAACGAGAGAAGGGCGACGAACGGTTTTGGGGATGGGGAACGGGGCGAGCGGTTGGGGTGTGCGCTACGGGGAAGAAGAGCATAAGCAGTTGGTTGGAATGCCCTGACAGGGTATATCGCAGCAATAAAAAAACCGGCTTGCGCCGGTTTTTTTATCTTGGTGAATGCTGGGGATGGGGAGCTGGCTTATTTGGCCAGAGACTCCGGCAGCTCTTCACGGATCTTGCCCAGCATCTCTTTCAGGACGCGCGGGTTGGCAACCACGATGTTGCCGGAGTTTTCGTAGTTGTGACCACCTACGAAGTCGGTGACGATGGCGCCGGCTTCTTTTGCCAGCAGCTCACCGGCAGCGGTGTCCCAGGGTTTCAGGCCGATTTCCCAGAAACCGTCGACACGACCGGCAGCCACATAGGCCAGATCCAGCGCGGCAGAGCCGGAGCGACGGATGTCGGCACATTCGATGAACATGCTCTGGAACATCTTCAGGTAGGACTCGATGTGGTGCTTTTGTTTGTAGGGGAAACCGGTCGCCAGCACGGTGCCAGCCAGCTCTTTGGCTTTGCCGACACGGATGCGGTAGCCGTTCAGCTGGGCACCGCTACCACGGGTAGCAGTAAACAGCTCGTCACGGATGGGATCGTAAACAACGGCTTGTTCGGTTTTGCCTTTCACGCGCAGGGCGATGGAGACGGCAAAGTGCGGAATGCCTTTGACAAGGTTGGTAGTGCCATCCAGTGGGTCAATGATCCATTGGTAGTCCGGATTGGTACCGGCAATCTCACCAGACTCTTCAGCAACAATGCTGTGCTCCGGGTAAGATTTTTTGATGGTGTGAATGATGGCCGCTTCGGCTTCACGGTCAACGTTGGTCACGAAGTCATTGCTGCCTTTTTGGATAGCCTCAATGTTCTCAGGCTGGGAGAAGGCTTTTACTACAACTTGACCGGCGTTGCGCGCAGCGCGCACGGCGATATTCAGCATCGGATGCATAGGTTCACCACTGGATGTTAAAGAACGGGGGATAAAAGGACGCGGTATAATACCAGTATTTTGTGCGATGGCAACTGTTATCCCCCTACGACCAATTGATTACCACTGCCAGATTTGACGGCTCCAATATAGACCAGATCTGCGCTAGTCTTATCCCAGCAGCCGGATACAGGCTGTCATGAGCATAGGGATGTGAACCATGAATTTGTCATTAGTGAGTCAGAACGTGTCAGCGGCCAGCGAGGGACTGTTGGCCATCTTGCGGTCATCACCCGAGTATGGTGATCACTTTACCCACATCACCGTGACCCCCCTGGCCCAGTGGCAACCGGCCAAGACGGAGGCGGCGATCCTGCTGATCGACGGCGATGCGCCCTGGCAGGATGCCGGATTTGCCCGGGGAGAGGATGAGACGATCGGTTTGCCGGTCTTGCCGCTGCTGATCCGTAAGGGAGACAAGGAGCTGACGGTCTGCGGGCCGGATGTGCGTGACCCCCGTTTCTATTTTGTCTCAAACGGCATCGTGCTGGATGAGTCGGAGCTGGCCGAGCCTGCCTGCAGCCGGGTGCTGTTGCGCAAGCTGGAGTCCTACTTCCCGCTGCTTTCCCGTCTGATCATGCTGCGCCAGCGCAAGCCGGTCGCCGTGATCAACTAATATCTACCATTGCCAGAGCGCACCAGCGGCGCACCGTGGCCTTGTTTGGCCTATGGTGCGCCGCTTTTTAATGGTCTGGAGCCGGTCACTTGTTGCAAGATGAGGCGGCTATGGTGTTGCACCCTGTTCCAACCGTGCAATCTGGCTATGACCAACAAGGAGTGAATCATGATCGACTTTTACACCGCCGCGACCCCCAATGGTTTCAAAGTGGCGATCGCCCTCGAAGAGCTGGGTTTGCCCTATCGGGTCATTCCTCTCGATTTGTCTGCACTGGATCAGAAGAAGCCCGAGTTTCTCGCCATCAACCCAAATGGCCGTATTCCGGCTATCGTCGATCGGGATAACGACGATTTCGCCGTATTCGAGTCGGGGGCCATCCTCATCTATCTGGCGGAGAAAGCAGGCAAGTTGCTGCCCGCTGATCCCAAACGCCGCTCTCAGGCCATCCAGTGGCTGATGTTCCAGATGGGCGGGGTAGGACCCATGATGGGGCAAGCCAATGTCTTCTACCGCTACTTCCCCGAGAAGATCCCCGCCGCTATCGAACGCTACCAGAAGGAGGGGCGCCGCCTGTTCGAGGTGCTCGACAGCCATCTGGCCCATCATGAATATCTGGCGGACGAGTACAGCATCGCCGACATTGCCACCTGGCCCTGGGTGCGTATTTATGACTGGAGTGGCATCTCCATCGAGGGATTGCCCCATCTGCAAGCCTGGATGGATCGCATGGCACAGAAACCTGCCTGCCAGAAGGGGATCACCATACCGCCACGCAAGGAGCAGCCCGATGAGCTGATCAAGCAGGCGCAGCAGATGGTAACACGTTGATTTTTAACTGCTGACGGGGCGTAAAGCCCCGTAATATTAGAAAAACTAAGGCAAGCCGATTATAAAGATTCGTTCGTTTTTTGTGAGCTGAATCACTATGATGCCCCCATACCACCAAGCGTCCTGTGCGGTGGCTTGGCGGGCTCCCCGCCTACTGTTTCCAACACTGTTTTTGATTGCATCACAGCCTCTGTGATCAGATTCCTCTGGGCCATTTTGTGCCAGAGGGGCGGCAGCATTTTTTCGATTTTTTGGGACTGATATGGATCGGCACAGTTTTTATCCGTTGTTTTTACTGACCATTTTGATGGTCGCTGTGGGCCAGATGACCCAGACCCTTTATGTTCCCTCCATTCCCATGATGGCGGGGGACTTCAATGTGGCCTCGGGCCAGTTGCAGGCGGTGATGGCCTGTTACCTGATCCCCTATGGCCTCTCCCAGTTTGTCTACGGGCCGTTGTCGGATCGTATCGGCCGTCGCCCGGTGCTGATCGTCGGCATGATGGTGTTTCTGGTGGGCACCCTGATCATTCAGGTCATCCCCCATTTTGCCGCCCTGCTAGTGGGTAGCTTTATTCAGGGGCTGGGTACCGGTGCCGGTGGCGCCATGAGCCGTACCGTGATGCGCGATCGCTACAACGGCGCCGAGCTCAACCGCGCCAACAGTCTGGTGAGCATGGGGGTGATCTTCTCCCCTCTGCTGGCCCCGGTGCTGGGTGGCTGGCTGACCGAGCTGTTCAACTGGCGCGCCGGTTACTGGTTCCTGTTCGGTTTTGGTGCCGTAGCCACCCTGGCGATCATGGCCTGGTTTGGCGAGACCCTGCCTGCTGCTGCCCGTCAGCCACTGCGCGTCGGTGCTGCCTATCGCCATGTGCTGGGCAACCCCAAGTTTCAGGGCAACCTGCTCTGCCTGATGGCGACCTTTGCCGGTTTGGCAGTGTTCGAGGCTGCGGCCGGTGTGCTGCTGGGCGATGTGCTGAAACTGAGCGCCCGTACCGTGAGCGTGCTGTTCGTGCTGCCGCTGCCCGGCTATCTGTTCGGGGCCTGGCTCTCTGCCAAGCTGAGCTTCCGTTTGACTCAGGGCAAGCTGATGCGTCTGGGGATCGCCTTTCTGGCGCTCGGCTCACTCATCATTCTGGTGCCGGGGCTGTTCGGGGTGGTGAGTGCCGCCTCGCTGGTCGGTGGTGCGGCCGTCTACTTCATCGGTAGCGGTATTCTCTACCCGACCGCCACCTCCTGCGCCATCGAGCCTTTCCCGGGTCAGGCCGGCACCGCGGGTGCCATTCTCGGCGGGATGCAGAATCTGGGGGCGGGCGTGGTGACCCTGCTGGCCGCCGGTTTCCCGATGACCGGTCAGGTGACTCTGGGGGCGATCATGACCCTGATGGTGCTGATCGTGGCGCTGAGCTTTGTCTGGTTGCGCCACCACGGCTCGCCGCACGAGCAGATGGCGATTTGATGCCCGCGCTTGCTCTTTGAAAGCCTGCCTTCTGGCGGGCTTTTTCTTTGCCAGAACCGGATGAGGTTTACCGCTCGGCCTGCGTCAAGGCGCGTTTGCCGGTTCACCTTCTGCCACCAGTTCAAGAAAGGCGCGCATGGCGGGGGTGATGCTCTGCTGGCGGGTCAGAAAGGCGGTATGGCCGATATTCTCCAGCGGAGCGAGAGGCAGGCAAACGAGATCCGAGAGCTTGCTGGCAGAGCGGGCGAGACCGGCGCTGACGATGGCCCAGCCCAGCCGGTGGCGTACGGCGCTGACCAGATGGAACAGCGAGTCGGTCTCCAGTACCACGTTGAGCGAGGTTTCCCCCTGCTCGGCGGCGCGATCCAGATATTGGCGAAATTGCATGGTGCGGCTGGGCAGCACCAACGGCTGTTGCTGCAGTTCAGCAAGCGCAATGTCGCCGCTGCGCGGAAACTGATCCGCTTCGTCACGGTTCATCAGCACCGCCATCTGGTTGGCGCCTTGCGGGTAGACGTGAAAGGCGCGCCGGCCAGCTCCCCCGGCGGGGTCATCAAATCCCAGTCCGATATCGCACTGATGCAGCTCCAGCTGTGATAGCAGGGCTTCGTTGCTGAGCACCGACAGGCGAATGACGATGTCGGGATAGCGCTGCTTGCAGCGGGCGATAAACGGCATGATGTCGAGATTGGACTGGGGCACGATGCCGATGCGCAGGGTGCCGGAGAGTTCGCCTTGGAACAGGGCCAGCTCCTGCTTGAGCGCCTCCTGTTCCAGCAACATCCGTTCGGCATACTGGCGTACCAGCTCGCCGGCCTCGGTCAGGGCGACAAACTGGCTGGTGCGTACCACCAGATCGGTGCCGACACTCTTTTCCAGGGCAGTAATGCTGGCCGAGAGGGTCGGTTGGGTGATGTGGCAGGCTTTGGCAGCTTTGGCAAAATGCCGGTGTTTGGCCAGCTCGTGAAAGTAGTGAAGTTGCTTGATGTTCATCTGGTTGTAGTGGAGGCAGTGGAACCGGCTATTGAAGAATTAATCAATTGAAAAAACATCTTCGATAGAACAACTCTATCAGGATATAGATTTATTTCATTGGTTTTGCGTCAGTCGCCTCTCTAAACTTGAATGCAGTTTGCATTTTTAGGCCAACCTGCATGCCTGCCCATTCTCCCGTCGCAACCCCCGCCAACTTGCCGTCACTGGATCATCTGGTGGAAGAGGTAGCCGTCGCCATCAACATCAATGGCATCAACCACGCGGTCATGATGGCGACCCCGGACGATCTCGACGATTTTGCCGTCGGCTTTCTGTTTGGCGAGGGGATCATCCGGCATAACCACGAAGTCCACGACATCGAGATCGCGCCAGCCGAACAGGGTATTGTGCTGGATGTGACCATCGCCAACCGCTCTATGGCCGCTCTGGCCGAACACAAGCGTCGGCTGATCGGGGTGACCGGCTGCGGCATCTGCGGCGTGGCGGCGGTGGAGCAGGCGTTGCCCGCCCTGTCGGTGTTGCCGTTGACGCCGCCATTGGATGGGGCCTTGCTGGCAGGGCTGCGTCCGCAGATCGCCCAGTGGCAGCTCAAGGGGCAGCAACACGGTGCCCTGCATGCGGCGCTAGCGCTGGATGCCAAGGGGCGGATCCTGCACTGCCGGGAAGATATCGGGCGCCATAATGCCCTCGACAAGCTGATCGGCCTGCTGCTGCGTCAGCAAAGTGCGTGCGACGCCCTGGTGGTAACCAGCCGCTGCGGCAGCGAGCTGGTGCAAAAAGCCGCCCGCTTCGGTGCCCGTCATCTCATCTGTCTGGCATCGCCCAGCCAGCTGGCGGTCAGGTTGGCCTTCAAATACAACCTCAACGTCGTTCATATTCCCAAGTTTGATGCCCCGGTCAGCTATTCGAGCTATCGCCCGGCGGATCCCATCGGAGAGTGCCATGAGTCATATTGAAAAGCCCGCCAAAGCCGGCGGTTTTTCGTCCCTGCAATCCACCATGAAACAGGTGCTGCGCAGCCAGAAGACCCGTCAGAACATCAAGAACCTGCTGCGGGTCAACCAGACCGACGGCTTCGATTGCCCGGGCTGTGCCTGGGGTGACAACGACCACGGCACCTTCCAGTTCTGTGAGAATGGCGCCAAGGCGGTGGCATGGGAGTCTACCGGCAAGACGGTGGGGGCCGAGTTTTTCGCCGCCCACTCGGTGCGCCAGCTGGCTACCCAGAGGGACTACTGGCTCGAGTATCAGGGGCGGCTGACCGAGCCGATGCGCTACAACCCGGCGACCGATCACTATGAGCCGGTAAGCTGGGACGATGCTTTCACCCTGATTGCCGACACCCTCAAGGGGCTAAATAGCCCGGATGAGGTGGAGTTCTACACCTCGGGGCGTGCCAGCAACGAAGCTTCTTATCTTTATCAGCTGTTTGGCCGCCTGTTTGGCACCAACAATTTCCCCGACTGCTCCAACATGTGCCACGAGGCGAGCGGGGTAGCGCTGATCCAGTCGGTCGGCATCGGCAAGGGGACTGTGGTGCTGGATGACTTCGACAAAGCCGATGCGGTGTTCGTCTATGGTCAGAATCCGGGTACCAACCACCCGCGTATGATGAATGCCCTGCGCCAGGCAGCGCGCGGCGGCTGCAAGATCGTCAGCTTCAACAACTTGAAAGAGGTGGCGCTGGAGCGCTTCGCCAGCCCGCAGAGCCCGCTTGAGCTGCTGACCCCGGCTGCCACCACCATCAGCCACCAATATCTGACGCCGAAACTGGGTGGCGACATGGCCGCCATCCGCGGCATGGCCAAGTACATCCTGGAAGAGGCGCCAGAGGCGGTGGATCGCGACTTTATCGCCCGCCACACCCGCCACTTTGACGAGTATGAGGCGCAGGTGCGAGCCACCGACTGGGCAGCGATTGAGCAGCAATCCGGCCTGACTCGCGCCGACATCGTGCAGGCGGCCCGGGTATTTGCCGCAAGCCAGCGCATCATCAGTTGCTGGGCCATGGGTGTGACCCAGCACCTGCACTCGGTCGATACCATCCGTGAAATCGTCAACCTGCACCTGATGCGCGGCCAGATTGGCAAGCCGGGGGCGGGACTCTGTCCGGTACGGGGTCACAGCAACGTGCAGGGCAACCGCACCATGGGTATCAACGAAAAGCCGACCGCCGCCTTTATCGAGCGGCTCGAGCGTCACCTGCAGGTGAGCCTGCCGCGGGCCCGTGGCCACAACGTGTACGAAGCGCTCAAGGCGTTGGATGAGGGCAAGAGCAAAGTACTCATCTGCTTGGGCGGCAACCTGGCTGCAGCGGCGCCCGATACCGACTTCACCTATGGGGCGATGAAAAAGGCCGAGCTCAACGTGCAGATCAGCACCAAGCTCAACCGCAGCCATCTGCAGGTGGGCAAGGCTGCGCTGATCCTGCCCTGCCTCGGCCGCACCGAGCTCGATATCCAGCGCACGGGCAACCAGAAGATCACGGTGGAGGACACCTTCAGCATGGTGCACGCCTCGACCGGCGCAGCCGAGCCGGTGTCGCCGCTCTGCCTCTCCGAGACCGACATAGTTGCGCGGATGGCTCACGCTACCGTGGGCAGCGAGCGGGTCGACTGGCTGGCTCTGCGCGATGACTATGGCCGCATCCGCGATCTTATCGAGCAGACCATCGCCGGTTTCACCGATTTTAACGCCCGCATCCAGCAGCCGTGCGGCTTTCATCTCGATAACTCCGCGGCGCTATTGACTTGGAATACCGCCAGCGGTAGCGCCGAGTTCCGTACCAGCACCCTGCCGCAATCAGTGTTGCCGGAGTGTACCAGCCATGCCGAGCAGATGGTGGATCAGCCGGTGTTGTTGCTGCAGAGCCTGCGCTCTCACGATCAGTACAACACTACTATCTACGGTATGGATGACCGCTATCGCGGCATCAAGGGCCAGCGCAACGTGGTGTTCATGAACGAGGCGGATGCTCTCCAGCTTGGCTTTGCCGAAGGGGATCGGGTCGACATGGCGGCCATCTGCAACGACGGGCGTGAACGTTGCGTGACAGGTTTTGTGGTGGTGATCTACGAGATCCCGCGTGGCAACATCGCGGCCTACTATCCGGAAACCAATCCGCTGGTGCCTATCGACAGTATCGGCGCCGGGTCGTTTACCCCGACCTCCAAGTCCATCCCGGTGCTGGTGACTGCCTCCCGCCAGCAGGAGAATCTGTTGCTGGTCAAATAAAAGCGCTAATGCGACTGGCTGCGTTAACACAGCCTACACAGTGAATGCGGTGATGCCCCGGGTGAGCTTTTCATCCGGGGCATTTTTCAGCTCTGAAAGGGGTAGGGAGCGTTGAGCATCAGGCCAAGAAAAAGCCCGTCACGCTGGTGACGGGCTTTTGCTGTTGGTACCCCGAGATGCCGTTGCCGGTTTGGGCCCTTGAACCGTCGGTTCAAGGCGGGGATCGGATCTGACCGCAGGCTTCTCGGTCGTGCCGAGCATGCGCAATAGCCAGAAGGCAGATCCCCTGTTTGGTATGAATATCGGCTCGGGGACTTGAACCGGCTGACAAACATCCCAGGGAATTTTAAAACGGTTTGCGATTAGGGCTGTTGCCCCTCTTCGCTGGAATCACCATATTGTCCGTGCTCGATCAGGGCCGCTTCGATGGTGCGCTGCAGCATCTTGATCCGCTTGTCCATGGTCTCAGAGTATTGGTGGTTCTTCTCTTTTTCAAGGCAGAGCTCATGACAGAAATTGAGCGCCGCCATGATAGCCAATTGCTCGTTGCTGGAGACTTTGGAGCGTTGACGCAGGTCGATCAACTTGTCGGTCAGCTGCTCGGCGGCCTGGCGCAGGGCATCCTGCTGTCCCAAGGGACAGGATACCTTGTAGGGACGTCCCAAAATGACGATTTCTACGGCCTCTGTGCTCATGCCTTCCTCAATACGGCGGAGCTGATTTCCGCCTTTATCCACGTGGACAACTGGGCGGGACTATATAGCGCAGATGCATAAGTTTCAAGGCCTTGCTGGCTCTGCAAGAGGGAGAATGCTAGGATCCTGACCATTAATTCTGCAAATTTGACTGAACTTTGAGCGGATCCTCGATGAGCAAAACAAACCCCCTTAAATATGCGGCAGTGGCCGACATCATGGCACAACATGAGCTGATGGCCAGCGCAGTAGAGGCCCATGGTGTGATCTGCGGTCTGGTGTGCGGCGGTGTGGCACTGGACGACAAGAGTTGGCTGCCCCATTTCAACGATCTGGTGAACGACGGTTTCGGCCTGCCGGCCCCGGTGCGCCAGGTGATGACCGATCTTTATCACAATGTGGTCGAGAGCCTCATGGCCCAGAAGGGCGTCGAGCTGTTGCTGCCAAGCGATGATGCTCCCCTCGACGAGCGCATCGATTCGCTGGTGGACTGGTCACAGGCGTTTCTGGCCGGTTTCGGTGTGGTGCAGCAGGAGCTCTCCCGCGCGTCGGAAGAGCTGCAGGAGATGATCCAGGATATTGCCAGCATCACTCAGGTCTCTGCCGAGTTCGATCAGGAAGATGACGAGAACGAAGCCTCCTTCCTGGTGCTCTACGAACACGTCAAACTGGGTGTCATGATGGCCTTCGAAGAGTTTGGCAAGCGCCCCGATACCCCGAGCGCGCCGCCGACCCTTCATTGAGGTGCGGGTCAACGAGACCCTTACTGAATCTGCAAGAGCGCCTGATGGCGCTCTTTTTTATTTCCTTGTGGTGGCTAACCCTGTGAGGCGCAACCGGTTTTTTGCCGGTGACCTCGCATTCGGCCAGCGGCTTTGTGATAGCATGAGGCCACCTTTTTCACTTCTTCCTCTCTGCTTATGTCTCAATCTGATGTGCGACAGGTCGATGTCACCCTGGTCGGCGGTGGAATGAGCGGCGCCGTGCTGGCCCTCTCGCTGGCAGCCCTGCTTCGATCCGATGGCTCCCCCCTCGAGATCCTGCTGCTGGAGGCAAGCGTCCCCGAACAGCACACCCATTCAGGGTTCGACGCCCGCGCCATTGCGCTCTCGGCCGGTACCTGTGATGCGCTGTTGCGACGCGGACTCTGGCCGCTGTTTGCCCCCCATTGCGCCCCCATTACCCAGATTCATGTCTCGGATCGGGGCCACTTCGGTCAGGCTCGCCTGTCGGCTGCCGAATACGGTCTGCCCGCGCTGGGCCAGGTGATCGAGCTGGCAGCTGCCGGTCATGAGCTGCAACGGGCGATGGCGGCCTCTCCCAATATCCGGGTCTGTTGTCCGGCCCGGGTGAGCGAGATTGCGCCCGATGAGGAGAAGGTGACCCTCACCCTCGAGAGCGGTGAACAGATTGAGACCCGCCTGCTGGTGGCGGCAGACGGCGGCAACTCCTTTGTGCGTCAGCACTTCAAGTTGCCGGTGACCCGCCACGACTTTGAGCAGCACGCCATCATCGCCACGGTCAAAACGGCGCAAGACCCTGAGGGACGCGCCTTCGAGCGTTTTACCGAAGGGGGGCCGCTGGCCCTGCTGCCGATGCAGGAGGGGCTCTCCTCGCTGGTATGGAGTGTCGGGCTGCATGAGGTAGATGAGCTGATGGCCCTCGATGAGGCGGCATTTCTCGCCCGTCTGCAGCAGGCCTTTGGCTGGCGGCTCGGCCGCTTCGAGCGATGCGGCGTGCGTCACGTCTATCCGCTCATTCTGACCGCCTGCGACTATCCGCTGGCGCAACGCACACTGCTGGTCGGTAATGCCGCCCACGCCCTGCACCCCATTGCCGGACAGGGCTTCAACCTCGGGATGCGGGATCTGGATCTGCTTACCGGCGCCGTAGCCAAGGCGTTGGCAGAGGGGGAGGATATCGGCAGCTTCAAGGTACTGAGTGGCTACTGGCAGCAGCGTCAGCGCGATCAGGAGCAGACCGTCTGGCTCACCTCTTCGCTGGCCCAGCTCTTCTCCAATGGTCACGATCCGCTGGTGGCGGGGCGCAATCTGGTGCTCACCCTGATGGGGCGATTCCCGTGCCTCAAGGCGCCGCTTGCCTCGCGCACCCTGGGCTTTGTCGCTGATGTGTGCGGCAACTAGCCAGCACTTGTTGAGTGGAACCTGTTGACCGCCATTCGTTGATCAAAACCTATTGAATAAAGAGGTGATGCCTGCGGGCGTCCCCTCGCTGGCCAGCCGGTCAGCCCTGAAAGGATGAGATGATGCAGATGCAAAATGTGGATGTGGTGATTGTCGGTGGCGGCATGGTGGGGCTGGGGCTCGCTGCGGCCTTGAAACATAGCGCCCTCAAGGTGCTGGTGGTGGAGGGGCAATTGCCCGATCCGCAGCTGGGGGAGGTGGCCGATAATCGGGTCAGTGCCCTGAGTCTGGCCAGCCAGCAGATCCTGCGCCATGTCGGCGCCTGGGACGGCATTGACGCGCGCCGCCTGCAGGCCTACGACAAGATGGCGGTGTGGGAGCAGGACAGTTTCGGCCATATCGACTTCGATGCCGCCAGCCTGCGTCAGGCCAACCTCGGCCACATCGTCGAGAATCGGGTGATCCAGCTGGCGCTGCTTGAGGCGATTGAAGGTGCCAGCAATATCCAGTTGCTGACCCCCGCCAGAGCCAAGAGCCTGCAGAGCGGCCCGGCGGGCGCCCTGCTGCTCCTTGAAGATGGTCAGGCCATCTCGGCCAAACTGGTGGTGGCTGCTGATGGCGCCCACTCCTGGGTGCGCCGTCAGGCTGATATCCCGCTTACCAGCTGGGATTATGGTCACCACGCGCTGGTGGCGACGGTGCGCTGTGCCGAACCCCATGAGGCGGTGGCACGCCAGATCTTCACCCCGGATGGCCCGCTCGCCTTTTTGCCGCTGTGGCAAGAGAACCTCTGCTCCATCGTCTGGTCGCTGCCTGCGGCCCGCGCCGAGGCGCTCTGCGCCTGCGATGACGAGCAGTTCAATCGCCAGCTTACCGCCGCTTTCGATGCCCGGCTCGGTCTGTGCAAGGTGGAGGGGCCGCGCAGCGCGATTCCTCTTACCGCCCGCTATGCCCGCGACTTTGCTCGCGAGCGGCTGGTGCTGGTGGGGGATGCCGCTCATACCATCCACCCGCTGGCGGGGCAGGGGGTCAACCTTGGCCTGCTGGATGCTGCCGCGCTGGCGGAGCAGATCTTGCAAAATCATGCCGCGGGTGAGGATATCGGCCTGCTCGCCAACCTGCGCAGCTACGAGCGCTGGCGCAAGAGCGAAGCGGCTCGCATGCTGGCTGCGATGGAGGGGCTCAAGCGGCTGTTCAGCGGGGCCAACCCGCTCAAGAAGCTGGTGCGGGGCGTGGGATTGCGCGTGGCCAATCTGCTGACGCCCTTCAAGGAGGGGGTGATCCGCGCCGCCATGGGATTGGAGGGAGAGTTGCCCGCATTGGCCCGTCCTGACTGGGCTGTTGCTGCGACCAAGGGCAGTGCCATGCAGGCCAAGGGTGAAAAAAACTAATATTACTCGCCGTTTTTGACAACAAAAGTAATCCGACAAGGCTGATGACCCGTTTTGGGTGTCAGCCTTTAATTTTGCTCTGGAGCGAAACGTTTTTCTGCAAATTGTGACGAAACGGTAAAAATCAAAATTTAATCTCGCCTGAGTCGGCTTATGGCTGTTTTTATCACTGCATTTATCTTAGTGTCTGGAGTCAGTTTTACGGGAGGGGATTAGTTTTTTTTGAGCGGCACGCTCGCCTGCTTGTCATATAATCCGCTCCGTTCAAGGAATCCCTCTTGCCTGGCAAGGGCAGGAGCGAGCACACACTTTTGGATCCGGTCGCTTTTTGTTGCACGCAGTGCAGTCAGAGCGGTGGCGCGGGTCGCAAGGGTGGTCGCCAAAGCGAAAAGGCTTTTTGCTAAGGAAAGAATGCGATGATCCAGACTACTGTACTGCATCCCAAACACCTGGAAGCCGGCGCCAAGATGGTGGACTTCCACGGTTGGGAAATGCCCATCAACTACGGCTCCCAGCTGGAAGAGCACCACGCGGTGCGCAGCGATGCCGGTATGTTCGATGTCTCCCACATGACCATCGTCGATTTGACCGGCGAACGGGTCAAAGCCTTTCTGCAACACCTGCTGGCCAACGACGTGGCCAAACTCACTGCCCCCGGCAAGGCCCTCTACAGCGGCATGCTCAATCCGGAAGGCGGCGTGATCGATGACCTCATCACCTATTATCTTGGCGATACGTTTTACCGACTGGTGGTCAACTCCGCTACCCGCGAGAAGGATCTGGCCTGGATCCGACATCACGCCATCGATTTCGATATCACAGTAACCGAGCGTCCCGAGCTTGCGATGATTGCGGTGCAGGGCCCCAACGCCAAGGTCAAGGCTGCTGCTGTGCTGAGTGCCGCCCAGCGTACTGCCGTGGTGGGGATGAAACCCTTCTTCGGCGTGCAGGCTGGCGATCTCTTTATCGCCACTACCGGCTACACCGGCGAAGATGGTTATGAAATCGTAGTGCCGCAAGAGAAAGCCTGCGAGCTGTGGCAAGCGCTGCTGGATAACGGCGTCGCCCCGTGCGGCCTCGGTGCCCGCGATACCCTGCGCCTCGAAGCGGGGATGAACCTCTACGGTCAGGATATGGATGAGTCAATCTCTCCACTCGCCGCCAACATGGCCTGGACCATCGCCTGGGAGCCGAGCGATCGTAACTTCATCGGCCGCGATGTGCTGGAAGCACAGAAAGCGGCGGGCAATCAGCCCAAGCTGGTGGGGCTGGTGATGGAAGAGAAAGGGGTGCTGCGTGCCGGTATGCACGTTACCTTCACCGCGGCAAACGGTGAGAAGCGGGAAGGTGTGATCACCTCCGGCTCTTTCTCCCCCACCCTGGGCTACAGTATTGCCCTGGCGCGGGTGCCCCGCGATATCGGTGAGCTGGCCGAGGTGGAGATCCGCAAGAAGCTGGTCACCGTGAAGGTCACCAAGCCCGCTTTCGTCCGTAACGGCCAGAAGCTGGTTTAACATCGTCTTGGGGGAGGGCTGTGCCTCCCCCCCATCCCTTTTCATATTCGTTTTTAAACGCGACTCAAAGATCAAAGGAAGCACAAATGAGCCATATCCCGAGCGAACTGAAATATGCCACTTCCCACGAGTGGATCCGTGTTGAAGCCAACGGCGAGGCCGTGGTCGGTATCACCGAACACGCCCAGGAGCTGCTGGGTGACATGGTGTTTGTCGAGCTGCCGGAAGTGGGCAAGCAGGTCAGTGCCGGTGACGACTGCGCTGTGGCCGAGTCGGTCAAGGCGGCCTCCGACATCTACAGCCCGGTGAGCGGCGAGATCATTGCCGTCAACGAAGAGCTGGAAGGGAGCCCCGAGCTGGTCAACTCCGATCCTTACAGCGCTGGCTGGCTGTTCCGCATCAAGCTCGATGACGAGAGCGAGCTGGCCAACCTGCTGGATGCAGAAGGCTACCAGAACGTGGTGGACGAAGAGTAATGCCCCCGGGCCCTGCCAATACAGCAGGGCCCCTTTGTATGACCGCCAGCCGGGCAAGCACCGGCCGGTGGAAGGGTGAAGTCGCCCGCGCCTGCCGTTTGCCAGTCTAGGTGCCTAGGGGGCAAACAGGCCGGTTCGCAACAAGGCGATCCCCTCTCGATGCTGCCGCAGCATCCGGTGCCGCACCCTGTCTGCGGGACCCAGAACATGAGTGGAGTCGGTATCAACCGACGATCAGGAACATCAGGTCTTGGTTATCAGGATGTCATGCCAGGACTTATTTATCAGGAAATAGGGAAATGACCCAGTCACTGTTTGAACTCGAGCAAAAAACCGATTTTGTCCGCCGCCATATCGGCCCGGGCGAGGAAGAGCTGCGCCAGCTGCTGGCGACCGTCGGGGCCGAAAGCCTGGACGATCTGATTGCCCAGACCGTGCCTGCCGCCATTCGACTGCCGGGCCCGCTCGGCATCGGTGCCGGCATGACCGAAGTGGAGGCGCTGGCCAAGCTCAGGGGCTATGCCGCTCAGAACAAGATTGCCAAGAGCTATATCGGCATGGGTTATCACGATACCCATGTGCCCCACGTCATTTTGCGCAACGTGCTGGAAAACCCGGGTTGGTATACCGCCTACACCCCCTATCAGCCCGAGCTGGCACAGGGCCGTCTCGAAGCCCTGCTCAACTTCCAGCAGCTGACGCTGGATCTGACCGGCATGGATTTGGCGAGTGCCTCCCTGCTGGATGAAGCGACCGCCGCCGCCGAGGCGATGGCGCTGGCCAAGCGGATGGCCAAGTCCAAATCCAACCTCTTCTTCGTGGCCGATGACGTGCACCCGCAGGTGATCGACGTGGTCAAGGAGCGTGCGGTTCACTTTGGTTTTGATGTGGCGGTTGGCGCCGCGAGCGATGCAGTGAGCGAAGAGGTGTTCGGTGCCCTGTTCCAGTACCCCACCACCACAGGTGAGGTGAAAGATCTGCGCGCCCTGATTGCCGCGGTACAGGCCCAGAAAGGACTGGCCTGCGTCAGCGCCGATCTGCTCTCCCTGCTGCTGCTCAAGTCCCCGGGCGAGCTGGGCGCCGACGTGGTGTTGGGCTCCGCCCAGCGCTTTGGTGTGCCCATGGGTTACGGTGGCCCCCACGCCGCCTTCTTCGCCACCCGCGATGCCTACAAGCGCTCCATGCCGGGCCGCATTATCGGCGTTTCCAAGGATGCCCGTGGCAAGGCCGCGCTGCGTATGGCGATGCAGACCCGCGAGCAGCATATCCGCCGCGAGAAGGCCAACTCCAACATCTGTACCGCTCAGGTGCTGCTGGCCAATATGGCGAGCTTCTACGCCGTCTACCACGGTCCGGTGGGACTGAAAACCATCGCCTCCCGCGTGCACCGTCTCACTACCATTCTGGCGCTTGGCCTCAAGGCCAAGGGGGTGGCCCTCAAGCATGCCAGCTGGTTCGATACCCTGACCGTGCAGACGGCAGATAAAGCTGCACTTATTGCCAAGGCTGAAGCCAATGGCATCAACCTGCGTGCCGATCTCGACGGTGCGGTAGGGGTGTCTCTCTCTGAAACCACCACCCGCGCTGATGTGGCCGAACTGTTTGATCTGTTCCTCGGCCAAGGCCATGGGCTCGATATCGAGGCCCTCGACAAGGCGGCCCAGACTCATCACGCCATCCCGCAGGATCTGCTGCGCACCGATGCCGTGCTGACCCACGAGGTGTTCAACAAGTACCACTCCGAAACCGAGATGCTGCGTTATATCCATCGCCTCGAAGCGAAAGATCTGGCGCTCAACTACGCCATGATCTCCTTGGGCTCCTGCACCATGAAGCTCAACGCTACCGCCGAGATGATCCCGGTCACCTGGCCCGAGTTCGGTAAGTTGCACCCGTTCGCTCCGCTGGCGCAGGCCAAGGGCTACCAGCTGCTGCTGGCCGACCTCGAAAACTGGCTGGTGAAGGTGACCGGTTACGATGCGGTCTGCATGCAGCCCAACTCCGGTGCCCAGGGCGAATACGCAGGTCTGCTCGCCATCAAGAAGTACCATGAATCCCGTGGCGAGGGGCATCGCGATATCTGCCTCATTCCGGCTTCTGCCCACGGTACCAACCCGGCCTCTGCCCAGATGGCGGGGCTCAAGGTGATCGTCACCGCCTGTGACAAGTCCGGCAACGTGGATCTCGACGACCTGCGCGCCAAGGCGGCCGAGGCGGGGGAGCAACTCTCCTGTCTGATGGTGACCTACCCCTCCACCCACGGGGTGTATGAGGAGACCATCAAGGAGGTGTGCGACATCGTTCACCAGCACGGTGGTCAGGTCTATCTGGACGGTGCCAACATGAACGCGCAAGTCGGGTTGACTGCACCGGGCTTTATCGGGGCGGACGTCTCTCACCTCAACCTGCACAAGACCTTTGCCATTCCTCACGGCGGTGGCGGCCCGGGCATGGGCCCCATCGGTGTGAAGAAGCATCTGGCACCGTTCGTGGCTGGTCACGCCGTGGTCAAGACCGACAAGGAGAGCCGTGACAACGGCGCCGTGTCGGCGGCACCGTTCGGCTCGGCCAGCATCCTGCCCATCAGCTGGATGTACATCGCCATGCTGGGTGACGAGGGGCTGAAGAGATCCACTCAGGTGGCCATCCTCAACGCCAACTATCTGGCCAAGAAGCTGGGTGAATCCTTCCCGGTGCTCTATTCCGGCCGCAACGGTCGGGTGGCCCACGAGTGCATTCTGGATATTCGCCCGCTCAAGGAGGCTTCCGGCATCAGCGAGATGGACGTGGCCAAGCGGCTGATGGACTACGGCTTCCACGCGCCGACCATGAGCTTCCCGGTGGCGGGTACCCTGATGGTCGAACCGACCGAGTCGGAATCCAAGCGCGAGCTGGATCGCTTCGTCGAAGCGATGACCTCCATCCGCGCCGAGATTGCCAAGGTGCAGGAGGGGCAGTGGAGCCTCGCCGATAACCCGCTGGTCCATGCGCCGCACACTCAGGACGATGTGATGGATGCAGAGTGGTCCCGCGGCTACAGCCGTGCCGAGGCGGTCTTCCCGTCCGACGCCGTGCGTGCCAGCAAACTGTGGCCCTCGGTCAACCGCATCGACGACGTCTACGGCGATCGCAACCTGTTCTGCTCCTGTATCCCGACTGAGGATTACGCCAAGTAAGTGGCGTTTAGGAGCTACAGTTAAGCCTTATAAACAACAGGGCCACCCAGACGGGTGGCCCTTCGTTTACATGGACTTTATCTGCATGCTGCTATCCGAATGTCCGGCTTAAGTCCTTGAGCTGGCTCGCTTTGCTCTGCAAGTTGGCACTGGTTTCACTCACCTGATCGATTTTGAGACTGTTATCGTGAGAGAGCGAGGATATCTGGTTGATATTACGACTGATCTCCTCGATGACCGCTTGTTGCTCGGTGGCAGCGGCGGTGATCTGGTTTGAAAAATCAGAGACCTTGTCTATCTCGACCACAACCTGATTCAGGTTGCCGGTGCTTGCCCGGGTGGTGGCGAGGCAGGCGTTGGTTCTGGTCACATTGAGATGCATCATCTCTTTCCATCCCCCCAGGGTTTGCTGGATATGGCCAATGCTGTTCTGGATCTGCTCTGTCGCCTTGTGGGTTCTGGTCGACAGGCTGCGAACCTCGTCCGCCACCACTGCAAAGCCACGCCCCTGATCGCCTGCCCGTGCGGCTTCGATGGAGGCATTGAGCGCCAGCAGGTTGGTTTGATCCGCAATGCCGCGAATTTCGCTCATGATGGTGCCGATCCGCTCGGACTCGCTCGCCAGCTCAACGGCTGACTGAAAGGCTTGCTCCGCTTGGGTGGCCAGCGCCGACATCTCTTCTCCTGCTTCCGAAAGCTGGGTGCTGGTGGTGATGCAGTGGCTACGGGCCTCTTCAATCTGGCTGTTGCTGTCTTGAATATTGCGGTTGATCTCCTCGGCGGCCGAAGCCATCTGGGTGACGGCGGTGGCAATCTGCTGGATCTGCGTGTCTTGCGAAGAGATATCCTGGCTTGCCAGCGAGGCGGAGCCACGCAGGTCATTGGCCATGGCATTGAGCGACGCGGTGGTGTCATCTACCCTGCCGAGTACGGTACGGATCTTCGCTTGCCCGAGCTTGATATGGAAATCGGCAATGCTGTGGGGGGCATCCCCCGAGAAGATAAGGCGGCTGATGCTGTCGTAATCCTGCTCGAGCTGCTGCAAGAATCGCGGTGTGAGGAAGAGAGGGTGGCGATTGAACCAGATGGCTGCCAAGAGAGGAATAATGACCCAGAGCGCCTGCAGCGGTGAGAGCAGCCAGAGCGCGCTGATCACGCTGACGAGCAGCAGAGGTATGGTCATCATGGCCGGTGTGAGTTGACGCAGGCCCATGTGAATGGCAGAGCCGGTTTCACGGGCTTTAAGGGTTTTGTACATCTTGCTGGCACGCGCTTTGTGCTCTGCGGCGGGACGGCAGCGGACGGATTGGTAACCCACCATCTTGCCATCTTCATAAATCGGGGTGACATAGGCATCAACCCAATAATAACGACCATCTTTGCAGCGGTTTTTTACCATGCCTCGCCATGGTTTGCCTGCCTGCAGGTGGGCCCAGAGATCGGCAAACGCTGCCTTGGGCATGTCGGGGTGGCGCACCAGATTGTGATGCTGCCCCAACATCTCTTCCAGGCGATAGCCTGCCACCTGACAAAACGCCGGATTGGCGTAGGTGATGTCCCCTTTGAGGTCGGTCGTCGATACCAACTGGATATCGTCGGCAAATTCAACCTCGGTATCTGTGGTGTGAAGCGAGCTGGTTACCATGATCAGGCTCCGGTTTCGGCGTAACGGAATACTTCGTTTGAGTATGGCAGAGGATGTTCATTTATTGTGTTGTTGCACATTAACTCTTGTGCTACTGCGTGGGGACGGGATGGGTCTCACATTTTTACAGTACGGTTCGGCGAGGGGAGGCAAGCCATGTCACATGGCCCGGAGAGCAGCAAACCCTCATCCTTTGGCTGTCTCAAATTGACTGCCGTACGGAATAAACAAACGCCGATCATCCGATCGGCGTTTGTCTATGAGGTGCCGGATGGTTTCACACTCGGCTGCTTTGGCATTTTGCCTGTTTAAAGATGGGCGACTTAAAACAACAGTTGTGTCAGGTAGCCCATCAGGATCGCCATGCCGAGGATCACGGTAAGAAAGGCCGCAATCATCGGTGTTCTGAACATCGATTTGAGCAGGATCACCTCGGTCAGGCTGGCACCGGCACTGCCGATGATCAGCGCCATGACGGCGCCCATTCCCATCCCTTTACCCAGTAGTACCGACGCCAGCGGGATCACCACGATGGAGCCGAATGTAGGAGGGCTTGTTAAAAACGGTACTCGATGTGGAGGGTATGGCTGTCCAGCCCCGGATTCTTGTCATACATATGGGCGTTGGACATGTGCTCATACTGATAACCGATCAGCCAATTCTTGGTGATGGCGTAGCCGAGGCCGATCCCCAGAGCGAACTGGAAGGGGCCGCCGTAATCCTTGTAGCCGTGGCCGATCCCCAGAGCGAACTGGAAGGGGCCGCCGTAATCCTTGTAGCCGTGGCCGCGAGTGCCAAATTGGTACTGATCGAGCCAGACCATTTCGCCGGGGAGCCAAGTCACCCAGTTACCCCATTGGCATTCGATACGGGCGCCGCCCCCCAGTCTGGCGGTCTCTTCATCTTCTACCTTGAGCATACCGCCACGTACCCCCAGCCCAAATTGGCAGCCTGAGTCTCCCCAACGCCAGAACATGTGATGGAACTTGGCGTCGGCGATGTTGATGTCGAGCTTTTCATTGCTGAAGGCCTTGCCAAGCTGCAGTACCACGATATTGTCATTGGCCATTGCAGCCTGATTGGCGAGCAGTGCTGTCAGCAGGCCGATCCTTGATAGAGTGTTAGCGTCCATGCCCCCTCCCGATCCTTGTTGTCATCGTGGTGATCCTGTTGATCACCCTTCAGGCATAGTCAATCGACGCGCTCCCTGTCAATGCATGGTCACTCGGTAAAAAAATTAAATATTTATGAAAAATCAACTATCTGCATGGCCTGATGTGATTTGGCGGGCGTGGAAATGGGGAGATGAAAAAGCCCTTCACCATGGTGAAGGGCTTTTTGCTATCTGGCGTTACCCGCCCGGTTTGGCGTGCAGGCTTAGTAGCCCTGCTGGTGCACGTCCATCACGGCGCGGCCGGACGGGTCGGCCATCTCCTTGAACTTGGCATCCCACTCCAGCGCGGTGGGGGTGGAGCAGGCGACCGACTTGCCGTAGGGCACGGTGCGGGCGGCGGCTTCCAGCGGGAAGTGCTCGTCGAAGATGGCGCGGTAGAAGTAGGCCTCCTTGGTGAGCGGGGTGTTGATGGGGAAGCGGAATGCCGCCGCCTCGAACATCTGATCCGTCACCTCTTGTTCTACCATGGCTTTTAGGCTGTCGATCCACGAATAACCCACGCCGTCGGAGAACTGCTCCTTCTGACGCCATGCCACTTCGTGGGGCAGCAGATCTTCGAACGCTTCGCGCAGGATGTGCTTCTCGATCTTGCCCTTGCCGCACATCTTGTCGGCAGGTTGCAAACGCATCGCCACGTCCATGAACTCCTTGTCGAGGAAGGGCACGCGACCTTCCACGCCCCAGGCCGCCATCGACTTGTTGGCGCGCAGGCAGTCATAGAGATGCAGTGAGGCAAGCTTGCGCACGTTCTCTTCGTGGAACTCGCGAGCGTTGGGCGCCTTGTGGAAGTAGAGGTAGCCACCAAACAGCTCATCGGAGCCTTCACCGGAGAGCACCATCTTGATCCCCATCGCCTTGATGTAGCGGGCCATCAGATACATCGGCGTGGAGGCGCGGATGGTGGTGACGTCATAGGTCTCGAGGTGATAGATGACGTCGCGCAGGGCATCCAGACCCTCCTGCACGGTGAAGTGGATCTGGTGGTGGATGGTGCCCAGATGGTCAGCCACCTTGCGGGCGGCGGCGAGATCCGGCGACCCTTCCAGACCGACGGCGAAGGAGTGCAGTTGTGGCCACCAGGCTTCGCTCTTGCCATCATCCTCGATGCGGCGCGCCGCATAGAGCTTGGTAATGGCGGAGATGACGGAGGAGTCCAGTCCGCCGGAGAGCAGCACGCCATAAGGCACGTCGCACATCAGCTGGCGTTTGACCGCCGCTTCCAGCGCGGCTTTCAGCTCGGCCTTGTCGCTGACGTTGTGCTCGACCGCGCTGTATTCCATCCAGTCGCGCTTGTACCACTGTTTGAGCTCGCCATCCTTGCTCCACAGGTAGTGTCCCGGCGGGAAGGTCTCGACGCTCTTGCAGACCGGCACCAGTGCCTTCATCTCGGAGGCGACATAGAAGTTGCCGTGCTCATCGCGACCGGTATAGAGGGGGATGATCCCCATGTGGTCGCGACCAATCAGGTAGGCATCCTGTTCGGCGTCATAGAGGATAAAGGCAAAGATGCCGTTGAGATCGTCGAGAAACGCCGGGCCCTTCTCCTTGTAGAGAGCGAGCAGCACTTCACAGTCAGATTTGGTCTGAAACTGGAAGTCGACCTTGAGGGTTTTCTCCAGCTCTTTGTGGTTGTAGATCTCGCCGTTGACCGCCAGCACATGGGTGCGTTCGGGGTTGTAGAGCGGCTGGGCGCCATTGCCCGGATCGACGATGGCCAGACGCTCATGCACCAGAATGGCTTTGTCGGAGCTGTAGACGCCGGACCAGTCAGGCCCGCGGTGACGAAGTCGCTTGGACATCTCCAGCGCCGATTTGCGCAGGGCGACTGCATCGGACTTGATATCCAGAATGCCGAAAATTGAACACATTGGCGGTAATCCTCTTGATTTTTATATGAGCCCCCCACGTTTGGGCTCGAAATTCCATTTACATTCCTCGTCAGACACAATGCCTAGCGGAAAAACCTTTTGCAAGCGGGAAAACCGCAGAAAATCATGCCGTAAGCGTCAAGCAGATCAACAGGATAAGGATTGTTGCAACGGGGCAGGGTGACGTGAACGTCAAGCCGAGGCGGGTTCGAAGATGACGTAGACCTTGCGACAGGGGGTGAGGGTCTCCCACTCACCGACAAAGCCTGCCGGAATCACGAATTGATCCCCGGGTTTGAGAGCAAGCTGGCCGCCCTCACTGTCGTGGATCACCACATCCCCCTCCAGCAGCTGGCAATACTCGTGTTCGGTGTAGTGGATGGCCCAGCGGCCGGGCTCGCAGCTCCAGAAGCCCACGTGAAACTGCTGGCTGGGGTCGGAGTAGTGGTTCCATACCGTTTGCGCCGGGTTGCCCGCTTTAATGCGCTCGGGGGCTGGCATCAGCGGGGTAGGGGCCGCCTCGTGGCGGCCCGGCAAAATCCAGTCGTTGAGGGTCTTCATGGTGCCTCCTTGGCTTCGGCAGATAGGAACGCGGGGCCATCCCGGCCCCGCGTTTGTTCGCTTTATTAAACGAGGTTGTGCATAACTTAAACGATGCGTTCCTCCTTGCCAAGAGCCCTTGCCAAGGGCTGCTGGCCGACGACTCAAAGCGGCTGCAAGCGGCGGATCACATGGCGGGCAAAGCCGCTGCCCGCTTCGTTGTAGACGTTGAACACCGCATCCACCCCCTGTTCCTGCAAGGAGGCGATATCATCCTCGAAGCGGACGATGGCGGCGATCTTGCCGTTGAACCCGTGGCTGCGCAGCTTCTCGATGGCGTAGAGGTTACCCGAGTGGTGGGGCATCGCCAGCAGCACCAGATTGACCTGATTGGAGAGCAGCACCTTGT
Organism: Aeromonas sp. R2-2; assembly: GCF_040908355.1. NCBI lineage: Bacteria > Pseudomonadati > Pseudomonadota > Gammaproteobacteria > Aeromonadales > Aeromonadaceae > Aeromonas > Aeromonas sp. R2-2. Next base: position 71,830 of record NZ_JBFODQ010000072.1, read on the forward strand.
CCCAGAAGTCGGTATCGGTGGCATCCCCCTCGATGACGTTCATCCCCTGGGCGCGCAGGGTGGGCAGCTTCTCGCTGTCGTTCTCCACCCCGAGGATGACGTTGCCGTACTTGTTCTCCAGCTCGAAGTAGGCCCCCTGACCGATCCGCCCCATACCGAGGATGATCACCTCGGCATCACCAAGTTCTATGGGCCTGTCTTCCGGATGGAGGTTGCTCGCTTGCAATCCTCGCAGCCAGTGGCCGATGCGGTGATAAATGCGCTCGCTCTGGGCATTGAGCGGGGCAGAGATCATAAAGCTCGCCGCCAGTGCCAGCGAGACCGCCACCAACCACTCGTGGGAGAGCCAGCCCGCCTTGGCGGCGATGGCCGCGACGATCAGGCCAAACTCCGAGAAGTTGGTGAGCGCCAGGGTCGAGAGCAGCGCGGTACGTACCCGCAGGTGAGCGCCGCTGTAGACCAGATAGTAGAGCGCGCTTTTGAGCGGCAGGGCCAGCACCAGCGCCAGTGCCAGCAACATGGTGTCGTGGGTCGGCAGGCCGTTGAGGCCGATGGTGAGAAAGAAGCAGACCAGAAAGAGGTCTTTGAGGTTGAAGAGCGCCTTGGCCAATCCCGCCGCCGCCGGATGGGAAGCGAGCAGCATGCCGATGATCAGCGCCCCCAGATCCGGCTTGAGGCCGACTACTTCAAAACCGGCGGCCCCGACCACCAGTGCCAGAAAGACTCCGAACAGCACCTGCAGCTCGCCGTGACCGGCCCGCTCCAGCAGCTTGAACAGCAGCGGGCGCAGCAGCGGCAGTCCCAGCACCCAGAGCGCCCAGATGCTGGGCCACTTGCCGCTGGAGAAGGCCAGAAACGCCACAGCGAACACATCCTGCATCACCAGCACCCCGATGGCGATACGGGCGTAGAGGGCATTCATGTCGCTGCGATCTTCCAGCACCTTGACCGCAAAGACGGTGCTGGAGAAGGAGAGGGCAAAGCCCAGCAGCAACGCCAGTTTCCAGTCCAGCGAGAGGGCAAGTTCAAGCCCCAGCCCCTTGCAGACCAGCAGCACCATGGTAAAGAGCAGGGTGGAGAGCAACAGGTGCAGGCTGGTGGTGCCCCACACATCGCGCCGCATCAGGGTCTTGATATTGAGTTTGAGGCCGATGGTGAACAGCAGCAGGGTGACGCCGAGATCGGCCACCTCGCTCAGGGCGGGGGTATTTTCATATCCCATGCCGTTGAGGATAAAACCGGCGGCCAGAAAGCCGAGCAGGGGGGGCAGGCCAATCAGATTGACTACCATGCCGCAACCAAAAGCCACGGCGATCAGAATGGGTTCCATAACAGATCCTGCAAGGGCAGGAGAGACCTGCCCTGTTTAACGCTTGGGTGGTGATTAGACGATATCGATGTCGACCACTGAGTCGAAAATATGGTTCGGGCGAAACGGCATGCGGTCGATATCGGCGACCTTGCTCACCCCGGAGAGCACCAGCACCGTCTCGAGACCGGCCTGAAAGCCCGCCAGAATGTCGGTGCGCAGGTTGTCGCCGATGATGATGGTGTCGTCTGAGTGGGCCTCCATCCGGTTGAGCGCCGCACGGATGATCCAGGCGCTCGGCTTGCCGACATAGAACGGCTTCTTGCCGGTCATCCGCTCGATGGGGGCGCACAGGGCGCCGCAGGCCGGGTGCATCATGGGGCCGTGGGTATCGGGGTTGGTGGCGATAAAGCGGGCCCCCTGATCGACGAACTTGGCCCCCTGTTGCATCATGGTCCAGTTGTAGTTGCGGGTCTCGCCCACCACCACGAAGTCGGGGTCTATGTCGGTGATGGTGAAACCGGCCTTGTAGAGCTCGTGGGTCAGCGCCCCTTCGCCGATCACATACGCCTTCTTGCCATCCTGACGCTTGAGGAAGTCGGCGGTGCCCATGGCGGAGGTATAGAAGCACTCCTCCGGCACCTCGATCCCGGCGGAGCGGAAGCGGTTTTGCAGATCTTTCTGGGTCTGGGCCGGGTAGTTGGTGAGGAACAAGAGCTTGCTGCCCTGCTCCAGCAGGCGATGGACGAAACGGTCGGCACCGGGGATGAGATCGTTGTTGTGCAGGATGACACCGTCGATATCGCAGATGACGTTCTTCTTCATGAAAACTCCTTGTCAGGGCGCAGGCGAGCCGCCAATCGTTAAGATGTTCAATCATTTATGATTTTTGTGACGCCATTATAAGTCTGTTTGATGACAAGTCTCCCCTGTCTCGCCACTTGGGTGCACAATAAAGCTGCCGTCGGGTCAGTCTGGTGGAGGGGCTGACGCCGGATCACTTTGCTGATGGAGCCGTCGCTATGGACACCCCGATTCCCAAGCCAGTCACACCCGAACACCTCACCGCCGCGCAATTTATCGCCGGACTGCCGAAACTGGAGCTGCACCTGCATATCGAGGGCAGCCTCGAACCCGAGCTGATGTTTGAGCTGGGCCGCCGCAATAACATCCCGCTGCCCTGGCCCGATGTGGCCAGCGTGCGCGCCGCCTATGACTTTGACTGCCTGCAATCCTTTCTCGACCTCTACTATCGCGGCGCCAGTGTGTTGGTGACCGAGCAGGACTTCTTCGACCTCACCTGGGCCTATCTTGAGCGTTGCGCCGCTGACAAGGTGGTGCATGTGGAGATCTTCTTTGACCCGCAGACCCATACCGCCCGCGACGTTTCCTTTGCCACTGTGCTGGGCGGCATCGAGCGGGCGCTGCAGACCGGGGAGAAGGAGTTTGGCATCAGCTGGCGGCTGATCATGAGCTTTTTGCGCCACCTCAGTGAAGAGGAGGCGTTCGCTACGTTGGCAGAGGCTATGCCCTTCCTGTCGCGCATTCACGGCATCGGCCTCGACTCGGGTGAAAAGGGCAATCCGCCGACCAAGTTTGCCCGGGTCTTTGCCAAATGCCGCGAGCTGGGGCTGCCGGTGGTGGCCCATGCAGGTGAAGAGGGGCCTGCCGACTACATCTGGCAGGCGATCAACGAGCTGCAGGTATGCCGCATCGATCACGGAGTGCGTTCGGCAGACGATCCCGAGCTGCTGCGCTATCTGGCGGATACCCGGCTGCCGCTCACCGTCTGCCCCCTCTCCAACACCCGGCTCAAGGTGTTCGGCAATATGGCCCAGCACAATGTGTTGCGGCTGCTGGAGCAGGGGCTCTGCGTCACCATCAACTCGGACGATCCCGCCTACTTTGGCGGCTATATGAATGCCAACTTTGTGGCGCTGGCCGATGGCCTTGGCGCGACCATGAGTCAGCTCTGTCGCTTGTCGCTCAATGCGGTGGAGGCGAGCTGGCTCTCTGTGGCCGACAAGGCGCGCCTGACTCGGGAGATCCGCAGTTATGCCGAGACTCACGGGGTGATCCTGCACTGAGTCAGGCGCCAATGAAGTCGAGATGAGATGCACTAGATATAGAGAGGCCCGCCATCACTGGCGGGCCTCTTTCGCTTCAATGGTCGGTGTGGTTATTAGGGAAGGTCAGCGTTATGCCACTCGCACCAGAAACTTCTCGCCCTGTCCTTCGCGCTTGAAGCGCTCGAGCAGGGTAGGCAGTGACTCAAAGTCGCCGACCACCAGCGGCGGCAGGGTCAGCTCGCCGCTCGCTATCTGCTCCATCATGGCGACCCCGGCGGCGACCAGTCGGCTCCACTGTTTGTCCGAGCCAAAGGCGTGCTGGGCGCCCAGCGCAATCTCGTGCAATGAGTGGCAATGGGTAAAGGCGGGCAACGGGTTGTGCGGGATGCGCCCGAGCACAGTCACCATATGGCCGTAGTAGCCAAGGGCGGGCAGCAGGCTCTCTGCCTGCTGGCTGGAGACCAGATCGATGATCCCCTCAAACGGCTCGTTGCCGTTGGCGGCCTGCAGGGTGGCCAGCCAGTCGGGATCCCGATAATCGGCTACACCCTGCACACCGATCTGTTTGAGCCACTGATGGTGGCGTGGACTGGCGCTGGCAAAGACCCGCGCTCCTTGCTGGAGGGCTAGCTGCACCACAAAGCGGCCGACGCTGCTGCCAGCACCGGTGATGAGCAGCGCTTCCCCGTGCAGGCGCGGCAGCTTGGCCAGCGCCTGCCAGGCGGTGAGGCCGGGACAGGGCAGGGCGGCGGCGGCCTCGTCACTCAGGGCATCGGGCACCGGCAGCAGGGCTCGGGCCGGTACTCTAGTGTGGCGGGCAAAGCTGCCGTGGTGGCGCAGGTCGGTGTGATAGGCGACCCGGGTGCCGAGACGCAGATGGCTGACGTTGGCGCCGAGGGCCACGAGAGTGCCCATGCCATCGACGCCGGGCACTTGACCATCCTGCCAGTTGGAGTGGCCATACTCGATCAGCTTCCAGTCCACTGGGTTGAAGGCGATGACCCGGTTGGCTACCAGTACCTCGTCAGGGGCGAGCGGTGCCAGGGGTAGATCGGCGAGGGTAAGCTGGGTCGGTTCACCGGGGGCATGCCAGCACCAGGCTTGGGTGTGATTCATGATGACTCCTTGTGAAAGCGAGGGGAGAGAACAACGAGATCATTGCAACAGTGATTCGGTCAGTCATATCACTGTTGCTAATGGGCAACAATACGGCAGGCCCCAACCTGTGGAGCCTGCGTTATGTGGCCGGTTGGCCATTGGTAATCAGCGGCTGGCTGCTGCGTCCTCGGCCTGATAGACGGGGTAGTCTGTCAGCCCTTTTTCGCCGCCGCCAAACAGGGTGGCCGGATCGTGGGGGGCCAGCGGATAGCCGTGGCGCAGTCGGTTCGGCAGATCCGGGTTGGCGACGAAGGGGCGGCCAAAGCCAATCATGTCGGCCCAGCCCGCTTCGAGGGCGGCGCGAGCCCGCTTGCCATCATATTTGCCGGCGTAGATCAGGGTGTTGGGGAAGGCATCCCGCAGACCCTGCTTGAAGTTCTCCGGCATCAGGGGGGCATCGTCCCAGTCCGCTTCGGCAATGTGCAGGTAGGTGACATTGAGCTGGCCCAGCAGACGGGCGGCCGCCAGATAGGTCTCCTGCGGATTGGCATCCACGGTGCCGTTGAGGGTGGTGAGTGGCGCAAGACGCACCCCAACCCGATCGGCGCCGATTTCGCTGCTGACTGCCTCGGTCACCTCTTTGAGGAAGCGCAGCCGGTTCTCCAGCGATCCGCCGTAATTGTCGGTGCGGGCGTTGGATTCGGAGTCGAGGAACTGGTTGATCAGATAACCGTTGGCGGCGTGCAGCTCGATGCCGTCAAAACCGGCGCTGATGGCGTTGCGAGCCGCTTGGCGGAACTGGCCCACCACCGCATGGATATCGGCCTGGGTCATGGCGCGCGGGGTGACGGTCTCGACAAAGCCCGGCGCATCGCTGCCGTTATCGACGAACACCTTGACGCCCACTGCGGGCAGGGCTGAAGCGGAGATGGGCTGGGCGCCGCCGATGTTGTCCGGATGGGTGACCCGGCCCACGTGCCAGAGCTGGGCGAAGATGGTGCCCCCCTTGGCGTGCACGGCATCGGTCACAAGCTTCCAGCCAGCGATCTGCTCGGCACTGTAGATCCCCGGCGTCCAGGCATAGCCCTTGCCCATGGGGTCGATTTGGGTGCCTTCGCTGATGATCAGGCCCGCCTCGGCGCGCTGGGCGTAGTAGCTCGCCATCATGGCGTTGGCCACATCACCCGGCTGACTGGCACGGGAGCGGGTCATGGGGGGCATGACGATGCGGTTGGCAAGGTGCAGCTGGCCGAGGCGCAGCGGGCAGAACAGGTGATCGTGGCTCATCTTGAGTTCCTCATGGTGGAAGTGAGGCCACTTTATGCCGCCATCTTGTTGTGAAAAAGGGGGGTAATTGCACAAGAGAATTGTGCTTGATGCAGCAATCGATGCAGCAATCAGTGCAAACCGTCGGGAAAGAGGCGTTGAGGCATAAAGTTGAAGCATAAAAAAGAGGGCCGTCTGGCCCTCTTCTGTATTCTGCTGGTGGCAGGCTCAAGCCGTGGTGGGCATCACTTTCACCCGCTCGATGCGCCGCTCGCTCACCTCGATCACCTCGAAGTTGAGTTGCTGCAGTTGCAACTGCTGGCCCGGGGTGGGCAGGGTGCCGAAGTGGGAGAGCAGCATGCCCGCCAGGGTCACGTATTCATCGCTCTCGCTCACCAGTCCCTCGTGCTCCAGCACCTGCTCCACATGGTGGATGTTGGTGCTGCCGTTGATCAGCCACCCTTCGCCATTGCGTACGATATCCGGGGTTTCGTCCTCGTCCGGCAGCTCGCCGACGATGGCCTCCAGCAGATCGTGGGTGGTGACCAGCCCCTGGATCACGCCAAACTCGTCGGAGACCAGAATAAGGCTCCCCTTGGCTTTGCGCAGCTCCGCCAGCAGGCGGATCACGTTGATGGTCTGCGGCACGATAATGGGATCGTTCTGCTTGGCCAGTTCACTTAAGGATTGCCCTTCGTTCAAAGCAAACAGCAGGTCGCGCGCCTTGACCACCCCGATCACCTCGTCCAGATCCCCGTCACAGATGGGGAACAGGCTGTGGGGCTCGCGCTGCAGCAGGGCGCGGATCTCGTCGCTGGAGTCGTTGATATCGATCCAGGCCATCTCCGAGCGCGGGGTCATGATGGTGCGAATGGAGCGCTCGGCCAGCGACAGTACGCCGGTCACCATATAGCGCTCCTCCTCGCCAAAGCTCACCGGCGCTACGGCCGGGGCATCGAGATCGTCATCCGGCTGATCCTGATAGGCCTTGCTGCCCATCAGCTTGAAGATGGCGGCGGTGGTGCGCTCGCGCAGCGGCTGTTTGGATTCGTGACGCATGGCGCTGCGCTGGGCCAGCTGGTTGAAAAACTCGATCAGCACCGAGAAGCCGATGGCCGCGTAGAGGTAGCCCTTCGGAATGTGGAAACCGAACCCTTCTGCCACCAGGCTAAAGCCGATCATCAGCAGGAAGCTCAGGCAGAGCACTACCACGGTCGGGTGGGCGTTGACGAAGCGGGTCAGCGGCTTGGAGGCGAGCACCATCACCACCATGGCGATGGTCACGGCGGCCATCATCACGCCCAGGTGTTCCACCATGCCGACGGCTGTGATGATGGAGTCGAGCGAGAAGACCGCATCGAGCACCAGAATTTGGGCGATCACCACCCCAAAGCTGGCGTAGGCGCCAACCGGGCCGTCATCCTGGGGTTTGGCTTCCAGCCGTTCATGCAGCTCGGAGGTAGCCTTGAACAGCAGGAACAGGCCGCCTCCCATCAGGATCAGGTCCCGACCGGAGAAGGGGTGATCCCACAGGTGCAAAATCGGGGTGGTCAGGGTGACCAGCCATGACATGACGCTCAAGAGCCCAAGTCGCATCAGCAGGGCCAGCGACAGGCCGATGACGCGTGCCTTGTCCCGTTGGGCGGGAGGCAGTTTTTTCACCAGAATGGCGATAAAGACCAGGTTGTCGATCCCCAGCACGATTTCCAGAATGATCAGGGTAAACAGACCAATCCAGATGTGGGGATCCAGCAGCAATTCCATTGTATGACCTCAATAAAAACAGACAGAGCAGAGAGTGATCACGGCGCACGATGGCCGCAGTAACAGCAAGGCAAAGGTGTTATTCAGAGGCGCTGATTAAGCAGAAAAAGATAGGCTTTGACAGAGAGAGACGAAGGGCAACTTCGGGGATTGTCCATGATGGGCAATAAAACCTCGGGTGAAAAATGAGCCCTGATGATAGCGGCTGGCGCCAATTTGGCAAGAGCAGTGTCAGTGGGACGTGATGGGGTTGTGATGCGACAGGGGGAGGCGGCGGTGCCGCTCTCCCCCGTGCGGTCGTTACAACCAGCGCTTTTCGCGGGTGAAACAGACCGACAGCCAGGCATCCCCCAGGGTGTCGCCAAGGCGGGACCAGAGCTCCTGGCGCAGGGCATCCTGACGTTCGACGGGCCACTCCTGACCCGGCGCCACCAGAATGTTCAATTCCAGATCGAAGCGGCGACCGCTTTTGGCCAGATGGCTGTAGCACTCGATGCCGTGGCGCTGGCGCAGCGCCTCGATCTCCTGCTCGACTTGCCGTGGCACATCTCCCTTGGGGGCGATCTTCAACACTTCCCGCAGGTTGCGACCGAGCACCTTGATGGGAATAAGGGTGGCGCAGAGGGCCAGCAGCGAGACCAGCACCGGGTCTATGTAGCGGTTGTATTGGCCGTAGCCGATGGCATCGAGGCCAATGGCGACTACGAAACCGATAAGCAGAGTGGCGCTGAGCAGGGTATCCACCAGCCACTCCTTGGAGTCGACCCGCACCAGCTCGGAGTCTACCTGCTCGGCGACCTGGGCTTCGATGCGATAGATGATGGCACAGAAGAAGGTGGAGACGGCGGCATAGATAAGGGCGTGGCCGAGATCGATCTCCCGTCCGCCATCCAGCAGGGTGGTGATGCCGCTATAGAGAGCGCCAAGGCAGAGCAGCAGAATAATGGTGCCATTGATGACGTTGGTGATGGGCTCGAAGTGGGCGTAGCCATACTGGAAGCGCGCATCGGAAGGGCGGGTAACGAGATAGGCGGTAACAAGACCGAGGCCTGTCATTCCCATGCTGAACAGGGTGAAGATACCATCGAGCATGATGGCGTTGGAACCGACGAAGAGGCCGTAGCCAATGCCGAAGATGGCAAAGGTAATACAACCGAACAGCGACAGGGTAAGCGCCTGTTTTTCGGTGGTGACCAGCGTACTGATAACATGGCTGTGGTGAGCCATAAAAGTCCTCCTTTCAAATGGTGAATATTGCCAAGCGCAAGCGGTTTTCTAGCTGATATACTGCCCGCTCACATGTGAGCGGACTGGCCTGACTGCCATTGACAGGCGGCTGGCCAGTCGTTGTCGCCGGCGTGCCGGCATCAAGCAAAGGATGGGAACAAGGATTCATGATCCCGAGACTCGATTACCAGGACAGTTTGTCACCCGCAACCCTGCAGTTTCTTGAGTTGCTAGAGCGCAGCGCATTTCGTGGTGATATCGAAAAGTCTTATGCAAGCCGGTTGGCGATGGCGACGGACAACAGCGTCTATCAGGTAGTACCTCAGGCGGTTCTCTATCCGCGCAGTGCGGACGACATAGTAGCAATGCTCAAGCTGGCCGCAGAGCCGGCGTTCGCCTCCCTGAGCTTTTTCCCTCGTGGTGGCGGTACCGGCACCAATGGTCAGTCATTGGGCGGCGGCATTATCGTCGATCTCTCCCGTTATATGAACCAGATCATGGAAATTAATCTGGAGGAGGGGTGGGTGCGTGCCCAGGCCGGGGTGGTGAAAGACCAGCTCAACGCCTATCTCAAGCCCCATGGCTACTTCTTCTCGCCGGATCTTTCCACCTCCAACCGCGCCACCTTAGGGGGCATGATCAACACCGACGCCTCGGGGCAGGGGTCGCTGGTCTACGGCAAAACCTCGGATCACGTGCTCGGCCTCAAAGCCGTGCTGGAGAATGGTGACATCATGGCGACCGAGCCGCTAAGTAGCGAACGGCTTGCCGACAAGCTGGCGCTGGAGAGTCGCGAAGGAGAGATCTATCGCACCCTCTATCGCATCGGCAAGGAGCGCCGAGCCGACATCGAGGCGACCTTCCCCAAGCTCAACCGCTTTCTGACCGGCTACGATCTCAAGCACCTCTATCAACCCGATACCGACACGCTGGATGTGAGCCGGGTGCTGTGCGGATCTGAAGGGTCTCTCGGCTTTATCACCGAAGCCAAACTCAACATCACCCCCATCCCGCGCTACCGCACCCTGGTCAACGTCAAGTACGACAGTTTCCCTTCCGCTCTGCGCAACGCCCCCTTTATGGTTGAGGCCCAAGCGCTGTCGGTGGAGACGGTGGATTCCCGGGTGCTCGGGCTGGCCCGCGCCGACATCATCTGGCATTCGGTGAAAGAACTTATTCAGGATGTGCCCGGCAAGGATCTGCAGGGGCTCAACATAGTCGAGTTTGCCGACACAGACGAGGCAGAACACAAGGCCAAGGTGGCGGAGCTGTGCCGTCGTATCGACGCGCTGCTGGCCAAGGGGGAGGCCGGGATCATCGGCTATCAGGTGTGTGACCACCTGCCGAGCATCGAAACCATCTACACCATGCGCAAGAAGTCGGTGGGGCTGCTGGGCAACGCCGAAGGGCGCAAGAAGCCGGTGGCCTTCACTGAAGACACCGCCGTGCCGCCCGAATCCCTGGCCGATTTCATCATGGAGTTTCGCGCTCTGCTGGATGCCCACGGCCTCGACTACGGCATGTTTGGCCACGTCGATGCCGGTGTGCTGCACGTGCGCCCGGCGCTGGATTTGTGCGACCCCGAGCAGGAGGTGCTGCTGCGCCGCATCTCCGATCAGGTGGTGGCGCTCACCGCCAAATATGGTGGCCTGATGTGGGGCGAGCACGGCAAGGGCTTTCGCTCCGAATACAGCCCCGCCTTCTTTGGAGAGCTGTGGGAAGAGCTGCAGCGGGTCAAGGGGGCGTTCGACCCGACCAACCGCATCAACCCGGGCAAGATCTGTATCCCCTACGGTAGCGGCGCCGAGCTGGTGTCGGTGGATGGCCCCAAGCGCGGCAAGTATGACCGCCAGATCCCGCTCGCGGTGCGCACCAGCTACACCCGCGCCATGGATTGCAACGGCAATGGTCTGTGCTTCACCTTCGAGACCGACTCCCCCATGTGCCCCTCGGTCAAGATCAGCCGTGATCGTCGCCACTCCCCCAAGGGGCGGGCGGGCCTGATGCGTGAATGGTTGCGTCAGCTGGCGGAGCAGGGCTTTGACCCGCTGGCGGAAGAGGTGGCGCTGCAATCCGGTGGCGTGCGCTTCAAACAGCTGGTGGACAAGGTGCGCAACAGCTGGGCCAAACAGCGCGGCGAGTATGACTTCTCCCACGAGGTGATGGAGGCGATGTCGGGCTGTCTGGCCTGCAAGGCGTGCACCAGCCAGTGCCCGATCAAGGTGGATGTGCCAGATTTTCGCGCCCGCTTTATGCAGCTCTACCACGGTCGCTACCTGCGAGCTCCCAAGGATTACTTCGTCGGCACGGTGGAGAGCTATGCGCCGCTGCTTGCCAAGGCGCCGAAGCTGGTCAACTTCTTCCTCGAAAAAGAGTGGGCCCAGAAGGCGACCGAGAAGAGCATCGGCATGGTCGATGTGCCGCTGCTCTCGGTGCCGACCCTGGCCGAGAGCCTGCATGATAACCGCGCCCGCTATTTTGATCTGCCGGGTCTGGAGCGGATGAGTGCCGAGCAGCGCAAGCAGGTAGTGCTCATCGTGCAGGATCCCTTCACCAGTTATTACGATGCCCCCGTGGTGCGCGACCTGGTGAAACTCGCCAGCAAGCTCGGTTTCCAGCCCTATCTGCTGCCCTTTAAACCTAACGGCAAGCCCCAGCATATCAAGGGGTTCCTGCGCGCTTTTGCCCGTACCGCGGCCAACAGCGCCCAGTTCCTCAACAAGGTGGCGGCGCTTGGCATTCCCATGGTGGGGGTGGATCCGGCCATGGTGCTTTGCTATCGCGACGAGTATGCCAAGGCGCTTGGGTCGGCCCGCGGTGATTTTCAGGTGTTGTTGCCGCAGGAGTGGCTGCTCTCGCTGCCGGCAGATCAACTGCCTGCTAGCGCCAACAAGGCAAAGAGCGAGGAGGGGAGTGAGCCCTGGTATCTCTTTGCCCACTGCACCGAGAAGACCGCCAAGCCCTCCACTCACGGTGACTGGAGCACCCTGTTTGGCCGCTTCGGGGCCAGTTTGCAGCCGGTCTCTGTGGGGTGTTGCGGTATGGCGGGTACCTATGGTCACGATGTCAAACAGGTGGAGAACTCCAAGGGCATTTATGGGTTGAGCTGGGCCGACCCGCTCGCCCGCCTGCCCAAGGGACGCTGTCTGGCGACCGGCTATTCGTGCCGCAGTCAGGTCAAGCGGATGGAGGGGGAAAAGCTCAAACATCCATTGCAAGCCCTGCTGGAGCTGCTCTGATGCTGACGTTTCCCAAGCGGTTTCGGGTGCCGAAGGCCTATCGGCACCCACGTTTCTTGCTGTTACCCGCTACTCCCGCTCAGGCGGTGGTGGAGTTTGTCGCCATGTTGCGCGAGCGCGAGCAGCTCCATCAGCTGTTTCGCCCGAACGATATCTGGCCCTCCGCTAACTTCAGCCTGAGCCAGCACGAAGGAGATCTGGAGTGGCAGCAGTCGGAGTTTCTGGCCAAGCGCTCGTTCGCCTATGGCCTCTGGAGTCCGGATCGGGAGCCGCAATTTTGGGGTGGGGTTTATCTCTACCCCTCGGTGTTGCCGGAGGTAGCGGTGGAGCTCTTCTTCTGGAAGGTGGCCGAGGCCTCCATCAGTGATGAAGAGTTGGAAGGGCTGCTGCGCGACTGGCTCGCCAACGTGTGGCAGTGGTCTGAGCCCCGCTTGCCGGGTCGGGAGATGCCCTGGGCCGAGTGGCCCGGCGTTACCTACCCCTGGTGACATCCCGCTTAAGGGCATGATTGTGTAACACGCAGCGCCGGGTCGGTGCTGCGTTGTTAACACGTCACCTGGTAACCAACAACTCATATAACAGAACCATGTTGCCGATGGAGGGCGTTTCACCCATATCGGTACGCATTCATCGCTTACATAAGGAGTCTGCTCGCAATGAGTCACGATATTGCGCCCATCTGGCGTAAACCCATGAGTCTGGAGGGGCTCAACGCCACCTCTCGCAACACCCTGATGGCCCACCTCGATATCGTCTACACGGCTTTTGGCACCGATTGGCTTGAAGCGACCATGCCGGTGGATCATCGTACTCACCAGCCCCTTGGCATGCTACATGGCGGCGCATCTGTGGTGCTGGCGGAAACCTTGGGATCGATTGCCGCCAATATGGCGGTCGGGCCAGATAGCTACTGTGTGGGGCTGGAGGTGAATGCCAACCATCTGCGAGCCAAACGGGAAGGGGTGGTGACCGGGCGTTGCACGCCGCTCCATCTGGGAGCAACAACCCAGGTGTGGCAGATTGAAATTCGGGACGAACGTGAGCGTTTATTGTGCACCAGCCGACTGACCATGGCGGTGCTCAAACACAAGCGGGGCAAGGACTCCAGCGAGGAGTGATCTGCAATAACGCACTATGAGTGCAAAATAAGCAAGCCATACTCGTCAGATCCCTCTATAATTGCCAACGTCTTGAGAGGCTTATCACATTTTTCAAGACAGCAGAACAAAGTGGCGCTATAATCGCCGCCTTTTTGCTATTCCGCGGTGTTAGCCGCCTGCCTTAATCTGGAAGAATCTATGTCTGATACCGAACAACTGCCCCTTTTTAGTGAGCTTGGACTGGCCGCGCCTGTATTGAAAGCGCTGCAGGACGTGGGCTATGAGCGCCCGTCACCGATCCAGGCCGCAGCAATTCCCCACCTGATGGCGGGACACGATCTGCTGGGGCAGGCGCAAACCGGTACAGGGAAGACCGCTGCTTTTGCCTTGCCTCTGTTGTCTCGTCTGGAAGCTGGTAACCGCAACACCCAGATCCTGGTGCTGGCGCCTACCCGCGAACTGGCGCTGCAAGTGGCTGAAGCGTGCCAACGCTACGCCCACCACATGCCTGATTTCCACGTACTGCCCATCTACGGCGGTGCCTCCTACGAAACCCAGACCCGCGCCCTGCGTCGCGGTGCTCAGGTTGTCGTCGGTACTCCGGGCCGCGTGATGGATCTGATCCGTCGCAAGAACCTGGACCTCTCCGGCCTGAAAGCTCTGGTACTGGACGAAGCTGATGAAATGCTGCGTATGGGCTTCATCGACGACGTTGACTGGATCATGGAGCAGTGCCCGAGCACTCGTCAGGTTGCCCTGTTCTCTGCCACCATGCCGGAGCAGATTCGTCGCGTGGCCCAGAAGCACCTGAAGCAGCCCAAAGAGATCAAGATCGCCTCCAAGACTGCTACCGCTACCACTATTCGCCAGCGCTACTGGCAGGTAACCGGTCTGCACAAGCTGGACGCCATGACCCGTCTGCTGGAAGTGGAATCCTACGAAGCCCTGCTGGTGTTCGTGCGTACCAAGAACGCTGCCGAAGAGCTGGCTGGCAAGCTGGCCGCCCGTGGTCACGCCTGTGAAGCGCTGCACGGTGACATCCCGCAGAAATTGCGTGAGCGTACCGTCGACAAACTGCGTCAGGGCCAGCTGGACATCCTGATCGCCACCGACGTTGTTGCCCGTGGTCTGGACGTTGAGCGCATCACTCACGTAGTGAACTACGACATTCCGTACGACACCGAATCTTACGTTCACCGTATCGGCCGTACCGGTCGTGCCGGTCGTAAAGGCGAAGCCATCCTGTTCGTTGCTCCGCGCGAGCGTCGTATGCTGCGCGCCATCGAGCACGCAACCCGTCAGGCCATCGAGCCGATGAAGATGCCAAGCACTGAGGACATTAACCAGCATCGTCTGGCCAAGTTCAAAGAGCGCATCCGCGAAACCATGATGGGTGAAGAGCTCGAGATCTACCACAACCTGGTAAACGAGCTGATCGAAGAAGATTCTGCCGATCCGCTGGAGCTGGCTGCCGCACTGGCCAAGCTGGTACAGGGTGACCAACCGCTGCTGCTGGATGACTCCATTCCGGATCCGCTGCTGAATGCTGGCAACGATCGTGGTGGCTTCGAGCGCCGTGACTTCAACGACCGTGGCGGTCGTGACTTCGGTGACCGTGGTGATCGTCCTGCCCGTCGGATGCCGTCCCTGGAGCCGCGTCCGCTGAAAGACAACCCGGACGTGGAGATGGAGCGCTACCGCGTAGACGTGGGTGCCCATCACGGCGTCAAGCCGGGCCAGATCGTGGGCGCCATCGCCAACGAAGCGAACATCGAGAGCCGCTTCATCGGCAACATCGACATCGCCGATGACTTCTCCACCGTCGATCTGCCGAAAGGCATGACCGCCGATGTACTGGAAGTGATCAAGAAAGCCCGTGTTTGCCAGCGTCCGCTGCAAATCACCCGCTACACCGAAGTGCCGGCCGGTGGCAACACCAGCAGCCGTCCGCCCCGTGGTGATCGTCCGTTCCGTGGCGACCGTCCTTTCAACAAGGATCGCCGTCCCCAGGGTGACCGTCCCTTCAACAAGGATCGCCGTGAAGGCGGTTTCGACAAGGGTCGCAAGTTCGGTGGCAAGCGCCGCGAAAGCTGATTGCTGATCCCGTTATGAAGAAGGCCGCTCATTGAGCGGCCTTTTTTTGTATCTGCGATAGGGACTGTACCGTCAGTTTGCCTTTGTGGGGGTCATATTTTTGTTCCACAACCCAGGTCGTGAGCCAAAGGGGCATGAATATTTTCCGATGCAGTTGTGACATTCGGAGCCAGGATGCCATGCTTTTGGTGGCATTCGGGTACAGCCTGATGCTGGTTGCCTGTTGTGGTGAGCTGGTTGCAGCTACATTGTTTTGCATTGTGACTCTGCCGTTGTCATGTGGGTGGGCTGAGTGAAACCAATAAAAAAAACAGTACGATACGGAGGTCTATCATGGGTGGATGGCTTGGCAGGATGCTGCTGTTATCCGGCTGTCTCGTTTCTGGCATGGTGTTGGCTGATGAGCCCTTCCTCAAGATCAAGGGGGATGGCTGCTGCCATGGTAAAGGGGAGGTCGTGTTGACCCGGGCCGAGTTTGAGGCCTTACCTCAGACAGAGGTCAAGACTGAGACCCCCTGGACCGAGGGGGACCACACCTATCGTGGCGTGCTGCTGCGAGATCTGGTCAAGATGTATGGTCTCAAGAGTGGGGAGGTCAAGGCGGTCGCCATCAATGACTACTGGGCGGCTGTGCCGCTGGAAGATGGAGATAAATATGCGGTACTGCTGGCCGAGAAGCAGGATGGCAAGGCGTTGACCCTGCGCAACAAGGGGCCGCTCTGGATCATCTATCCCCTCTCTGATCACCCGGAGCTGAACAAGGAGCTCTATCACAGCCGGATGGTGTGGCAACTGACGGCGATTGAGAGCAAATAAGATGCTGCGCGGCAAGTTTCTGAGCTTGATCCTGATGGTGACTGCCTTTTTGGGGGTCGCCATCTGGTCGGTCTGGAACTATGACCGTGCTTTTAATGCTGTGACCCGCTATACCCAACTCTCTGCCTGGGCGTTGGCGCAGCTGGAGCTGGAAATCCGTGGCTTTGATGAGGCGCTCTCTCTCTATCGCACCGGTTCGACCAGTCAGAAAGAGATGAACAAGCGTTTTGATATTGCCTGGAACCGCCTCGATGTCTTCCTGCACGGTGAAGAGGCAAAGCAGGTCCGAGCTCGCTTTGGTGCTGAACAAGCGGTAGGGAAGATCATGGCCCTGTTCGAGAAGTATGAGCAGGCCGTGGTCAGTGGAGATCGAGATTCGAAAGAACTTGCTCGTTTCGCCGAGGAGTTGGCTCGGGATCTGGCTGCCATCCGCGATGTGATGGTGAAAAATTTCACCGGTCCATCCGCTATTGCCCAGCGGGAGGTACTCAACTCGTCGCGTATCCAGAACTTCTTCATTCTGGCTTTCTTGATGTTGGCGACCGTGGTGATGCTGTTTCGCGAAGTGCGCCACCAGCACTTTCTTGCGTGGAATGATGCGCTAACCCGCTTGCCGAACCGGGCCTCCCTGATCAAACACCTCAAGCAGCTGACGGGACATAAAGGGGGGCGCAGCAGCGTGACCGTCTGTCTGGTGGATCTTGGCCATTTCAGGGAGGTAAATGACAGCCTGGGCTACGAGGTGGGGGATGTATTGCTGACACAATTGGCAGAGCGGATCCGCGTGGTATCGGTTGATGGTATCTTTGCCGCCCGCACCGGTAGCGATGAGTTTGCCATCATTATTTCCGGCGCCATGCCCACCTATTTGCGCTTTCCATTTCTGGAGCAGCTGCGTAACGAACTTGCCGGGCTCGCCTTGGCGACCGATCCCGCCCACCGGGTGCGGGTCTTTATGGGGATCAGCCAGTACGTGCGACCGGTACACACGCCGGAGGAGATGCTGCTGTTTGCCGATATCGCCCTCGACAGTGCCAAGCGCAAGCGGCTGAATCGTTACGTGGTTTTCTCCAGCAGCATGTATCAGCACTATCTGCGTAACCGCCGTTTGTCGACCGAGTTGCGCGAGCTGATCCAGCACCACAGCAATTTGCAGTTGAGCCTCTACTATCAGCCCATTGTCCGTGGTCAAGGTAGGGTGCGACTGGGGGCTGAGGTACTGATCCGCTGGAATCACCCGGAGTACGGGTTTATTCCGCCCCTCGATATCATCTCGCTGGCGGAAGATAACGGGCTGGGGGAGGCGCTCGGGTTATGGATCTTCCGGCGCTTGCAGCTTGATCTCGCCACTTTCCCGAGCGACTTGATTGAACCGCTGGAGATCTCGGTCAACCTCTCGAGTTCCATGTTCACTATGGGGTTGGCAGCCCAGCTGGATGAGAACATGAGAGCGGGGCCGCTAAGCCTGCAACAGCTGATCGTCGAACTGACCGAAACGATTGCTCTGGATGATATCGAGCTGAGCAAGCAAATCATCGACACCCTGCGTCAGATCGGAGTGCGGGTGGCCCTTGATGATTTCGGTACCGGCTGGTCATCGTTCTCCTATTTGCGGGAACTTTATTTCGACAAGCTCAAGATCGACCGCTCATTTATCACGGCCATCGACAATGACACCCGTCAGGCCCTGTTCGTCGAGGCGATCACCAGCCTCTCTCATCAACTCGGTGTGCGGGTGGTGGCGGAAGGGGTGGAAAACAACGATGAGCTGAAGGCGGTGCTGAGCATAGGGGTGGATGAAATTCAGGGCTATTTCTACTCGAGGCCCTTGCCACTACAGGACTTTCTGCTGTTCTGCCATCGCTACTTTATCAATCGGAGCATCATGCAGGAGGTGGCGCTTGGTTAGCGAGCGGTGCCTTTTCACCGTCACCACAAGCTACCGTGCTGTTGTTCATCTAGTCGAATACAACAAGAAGGCGACCATCTGGTCGCCTTCTTGTTGTGCATTGTGACGTGCAGAGTTCGTAGCCCGAGGGGCTATCAGAGCACCATGGCGGCAATCCAGCCGAAGATCACCAGCGGGATGTTGTAGTGAATAAAGGTGGGCACCACGCTGTCCCAGATATGATCGTGCTGACCATCTGCGTTGAGGCCGGAGGTGGGCCCCAGAGTCGAGTCGGAGGCTGGTGAGCCCGCATCCCCCAGCGCACCTGCGGTACCAACCAGGGCGATGATCGCCATCGGTGAGAAGCCAAGCTGCAGACAGAGCGGCACATAGATGGTGGCGATGATGGGCACGGTGGAGAAGGAAGAACCGATCCCCATAGTGATGAGCAGACCCACCAGCAGCATCAGGAAGGCGGCAATGCCTTTGTGCTGGCCGATGCCGGAGGCGACCACCTGAACCAGAGAGTCGACCCCGTGGGTTGCCTTCATCACCGCGGCAAAACCGGCTGCGGAGATCATGATGAAGCCGATCAGCGACATCATCCGCACCCCTTGGGTGAAAGCATCCTGGCTTTCGCGAAACTTGATGACGCCGCCGCAGGTGAAGATGACAAAACCGGCCAGCGCACCCAGTACGATGCTGTTGGTCATCAGTTGCAGCCCCAGCGCTACGCCAATGGCCAGCAGAGCAACCCAGATGTGGGTGAGGTTGAGCTCGACCGCTTCGGGCTCGGCATCCAGGATCTTGGCCAGATCGTACTGGCGCGGTTTGCGATAGCTGATGAATACCGCGATCAGCAGGCCCAGTACCATACCTGCGACCGGAATGGCCATCGCCAGCGGGATCTGGCTGGTGGTGATGGGCACGCCGTTATCGATCAGGTTCTTGGCCAGAATGTTATTCAGGAAGATGCCACCAAAGCCGACCGGTAGCACCATGTAGGTGGCGGTCAGACCAAAAGTGATGACACAGGCCACCTGACGACGGTCGATCTGCATCTGCGCCATCACATGCAGCAGCGGCGGGATCAGGATGGGAATAAAGGCGATGTGAACCGGGATCAGGTTTTGGGAGGAGATCGCCACAGCCAGCACGGAAGAGAGCAGCAGGGTTTTGACCCACATGATGCGGGTCGAGCTGGCATCCTTGCCCAACTGGTTGATCACCTTGCGGGCCAGCAGGTCGGTGATCCCGGAGCGGGAGATGGCAACCGCAAAGGCGCCCAGCATGGCGTAGGAGAGAGCAATCTCGGCGCCACCGCCCAGGCCACCGCTGAAGGTGGTGAGGGTATCGGTCAACGACAGCCCACCGACCAGGCCGCCAGCAATGGCCCCCAGCGCCAGCGAGACCACCACATTGATCCGCAGCAGACTGAGCACCAGCATCAGCCCGACTGCGATAACAACTGGATTCATTTGATTTCCTTATAGTTTGTTATTGCTGTCTGTCATGTGAAGGGGACTTAGTTTGCGAAAAATGTGACAAATGTCGAGAAAAAAATCAGTCAAACCCTGCATATCGCAGCAGCATGTGGCACAAGGTTGCTCAACATGAGGGGTTGTGACCTGTTTGTCTCCGTGCATCCCGTGCGCAGCGGTGGATAGTGACGTTGATAGCGATTTCCGGTGCGCTGTGCAATCAATCACGTCCCCAAAAAGCGAAGGCTGCCAGTGGCAGCCTTCATCCGTTTATTCTTGTCCCTCATCGTCGGCAGGGGCATCGGTTGTGTCATCATCCGGATGCGCTGGCGGCCAACCCCCCATGCTCTTCCAGCGGTTAACGATATGACAGAACAGCTCTGTGGTGCGTTCGGTGTCATAGAGGGCAGAGTGCGCCTCTTTATTGTCAAACGGGATGCGGGCGCTCTGGCACGCTTTGGCCAGTACGGTCTGACCCAGCGCCAATCCGGAGAGAGCTGCGGTGTCGAAAGTGGCAAACGGGTGGAACGGATTGCGCTTGAGGCCAGCGCGCTCGGCGGCAGCCATCACGAAGCCGTGATCAAAGGTGGCGTTGTGGGCCACTATGATGGCGCGGCCGCAATCCTGCTCCTTCATCCCCTTGCGGATCCCCTTGAAGATCTCGGTCAGCGCCTCTTTTTCCGAGACAGCGCCACGCAACGGGTTGTAGGGGTCGATGCCGGTGAACTCCAGCGCGGCCTTTTCCAGGTTGGCCCCTTCGAAAGGCTCGACATGAAAGTGGAATACCTGATCGGGAACGAGCCAGCCCTGCTCATCCATTTTCAGGGTGTAAGCCGCGATTTCGAGCAGGGCATCGGTCTTGGCGTTGAACCCGGCTGTTTCAACATCGATGACGACGGGGTAAAAACCACGGAAACGGCCCTTGAGGGTATGAACTGCGTCGGTCATGGGATCTCGGTCGGGATAAAATGAGGCGGCATTATGGCAAAAAAGCACAGGCTTGTCCCCCCATCCCACGCAGTCGGCCGCGGCAAGATGGCGCAGGATTCAATATCTGTGCAGCCACCAGCGGGCGGCAATCAGCGCCGTGAGCGTGCCCAACAGGGCGCTGGCCAGCACATCCACCGGCCAATGCATTCCCATTACCATGCGCGACAGACCAACCCCCAGCGCCCACAACGGCAGCAGCCAGACGCCCGTGGGGGCGCGGGCCAGCCAGATAAGGCCGAAAAATTGGGCCAGGCTGATGGCGGCGATACTGTGGCCGGAGGGGAAGGCGTAGTTCACCTCGGCCTGCCAGTGGTGGCCGAGCCACTCAGGCAGGGCCAGCAACTGGCTGGCGGCATGAACCTGTTCACTGCGCACATCGATGCTACTGGCGTAGAAGTGCTTGATGGCCGGGATCAGCGACTGACTCTCCAGCCAGAGCAGATAGGGTCTGGGCTCTTCGGTCAGGTGCTTGATCAGGCTCTTGAGCACCCAGTCGCTGGCGAGCAGGGCTGCCAGCGCACACCCCAGTGCAATGAAGGGGGACAGCTCCAGTTTGAGTTTGTAGCGGGTCAGCAACAGCAAGAGGGCGCCACTGACCCCGATCCCGGGAATATCGACCATGCGGGTAAGGGCGTATGACCACCATAGCCAGCCTGATTGCAGTGAACCGGTCAGAAAAGGCTGCCAGGGCAATGTGGCGAGTAGTAACAGGGGCAGGATTAACAGGGCTGTGAAGCCAAGCACCTGACTGCGGGTGAGTGAGGCGGTTGACATTGGGAGCGGCGGAGCGTGTGGCGGCATGGTGGGTATGGGCGATCGCGAAAAAAGAGGGGCATTGTGCCACCGTGACATGCTCGGACAAAGCCGAGCAGCACGTTTGTTACCTCTGCTTACACATTTTGTGGCCACATCCTCTGTTTGAGCGGGCGGATGGGGCGGCTGTCGCGCAATCTGGTCCCGTTTCGCGCCGGATTGCATCACAGGCTGAAATCTCGGGCGGCTTTGCGCTAGAATGGCGCCCCCGTGGCGGTTGTGACCAAAGAGAGCCCGATGAAGATAGTCGTTGATGAGAATATGCCCCATGCCGTGGAGCTGTTTGCCGAATTTGGCGAGGTGATCCCCTTGCCCGGACGGCAGATGCAGGCCCGCGATCTGCTGGATGCCGATGTGCTGCTGGTGCGTTCGGTCACCCGCGTCAACGGCGATTTGCTGGCGACCAGCCCCAAACTCGGGTTTGTCGGCACCGCCACCATAGGCACCGACCATGTGGACAAAGCGTTGCTGGCAAGCCGCAATATTCCCTTCTTCAGCGCCCCCGGTTGCAACAAGTATTCGGTGGGGGATTATGTGCTCTCCGCCCTGCTGGTGCTGGCGGAGCGCTACGAGCTCGACCTCTCGGCCATGACGTTGGCGGTTATTGGCGCGGGCAATACCGGCGAGTGCGTGGCTGGCAAGGCCCAAGCGCTCGGCATGCGGGTACTGCGCTGCGATCCGCCCAGGGCGCGGGATAATCCTGATGCGGGCTTTGTCGATTATCAGACCGCCCTTGGTGCCGATATCGTCAGCTTCCATGTGCCCATTACCCGCGAAGGGCAGGATGCCACCTACCATCTGCTCGATGCCGAACAGATTGCCGCTCGTCCTGCCGGACAGATCCTGATCAACGCCTCCCGTGGCGAGGTGTGGGATAACCGGGCCCTGCTGGCACGCCAGCTGAGCGATAAGCCGTTGCGACTGGTGATGGATGTGTGGGAGAACGAGCCTGAGCCACTGGCTGCGTTGGTGCCCCATACCGAGATTGCCACCCCCCATATCGCCGGTTACAGCCTGGAGGGGAAGGCCCGCGGTACCTGGATGCTCTATCAGGCGCTCTGCCAGCAGCTGGGACGCCAGCCTCGTCAGGATTTGAGTCAGCTCCTGCCTGCCCCCGATGTGCAGGCGGTGGTGCCGGGCCACGCACCGGATCAGGCGTTGATCAAGCAGCTGGTGCATCTGGTTTATGACGTGCGTCGCGATGATGCCCGTTTCCGGGCCCGACTCGGCTTGCCCGGCAGCTTTGACGAGCAGCGCAAACACTATCCCGAGCGCCGTGAACTATCCTCCCTGCAGGTTGAGGGGGCGTTTGCCGACCAGGCGCTGGGCGAGCTGGGATTTGCGCTGTCACGCCCCTGAATCGGGGACTAGGAGTTGGAAGATAACCGGAAGGGGTGAGCCGTACTGGCTACCTCGACCCCATTTTTTACTGAGCTGGCGCAGATGCTACTGCGCCGGCTCAGCCATATCAGGCAGCGTCATCTCGCCGTGCGGGAGACTGCCGACCATGGCGCCAGTCGGCGCCATTGCAGCATTATCAGAGGAGAACAGAATGAGCCAGCAGTTTAACGTAGCGGTATTGGGTGCCAGCGGCGCCGTGGGTCAGGCGATGATCGAGATCCTGGAAGAGCGCGAATTTCCGGTAGCGACCCTTTATCCGCTGGCTTCCAGCCGCAGCGCCGGTGATACCGTGCGCTTTGGCGGCAAGAACCTCGAGATCCTCGATGTGGAGGAGTTTGACTGGAGCCAGGTACAGATCGCACTCTTCTCCGCCGGTGCCGAGGTCTCGGCCAAGTGGGCGCCGATTGCTGCCGAACACGGCTGCATCGTCATCGACAACACCTCCTGCTTCCGTTACGACGAAGATATCCCACTGGTGATCCCGGAAGTGAACCCGGATGCGCTGGCCGATTTTCGCAATCGCAACATTATCGCCAATCCCAACTGCTCGACCATCCAGATGCTGGTGGCCCTGAAGCCGCTGCACGACGAAGTGGGCATTGCCCGCATCAACGTGGCCACCTATCAATCCGTGTCAGGCTCCGGCAAAGAGGGGGTCAGCGAGCTGGCAGGTCAGACCGCTCATCTGCTCAACGGTCGTCCGGTGGAACCGACCCTCTATCCGCAACAGATCGCCTTTAACCTGATCCCGCAGATCGACAGCTTCACTGACAACGGCTACACCCGCGAAGAGATGAAGATGGTATGGGAAACCCAGAAGATCCTGGGCGATGCCAGCATTGCCGTGAATCCGACTTGCGTGCGGGTGCCGGTCTTCTACGGCCACGCCGAGGCGGTACACGTCGAACTGCACCAGCCGCTCGATGCCGAACAGGTCAAGGACCTGCTGCGCAATGCGCCGGGTGTGACCCTGTTTGATGACGAAGGGGACTATCCGACCCCGGTGCGTGACGCAACCGGCAAGGATGAGGTGCTGGTGGGCCGGGTACGCCAGGATATTTCTCACCCGAGTGGTATCAATATGTGGATCGTGGCCGATAACGTTCGTAAGGGCGCGGCAACCAACAGTGTACAGATTGCCGAGCTGCTGGTTCGCGACTATCTGTAAGGCTGGTCAGATGCCACAGATGCGCAGCAGGGAGTGCTGCGCATCCGGCCTGTGATCAAACCGGGGTGTGACCCATGCCGCACTCCGTCACTTCAAGATTCTGTTGCGATATCAACTGATTAAGTTTTTTCCTACACTCAGGGTCAAGTTGGGTGCTAAATGTGTCGGACTGCTGGCTTGCCAGGCGAGCCTGATTTATATTGAACCGACTGTTTTGGGGTAACTATCCAGATTTTTCAATGTGATAGGGCCGTCATACGAAGGAACGAATATGGGACATTCCCGCATAACATTGGCAACGCTACTCGCATTGGGTCTGCTGGGCACCGTCCAGGCTGAAGACTCGGCGCGGGAGCCTTTTTTTGTCGAGCTAAAAGGCCCTGACGAACCCGCACCTCCCGCCGTCAATTCCCAGCCGCTGGCGCAGCCGGTCGCCAGACCCGTCGCGCAACCGGTGCGTACAACCGCCCAGCCGGTGGTGCGTCAGGTCACTGCCAATGCCGGTAGCTATGGCCCTGTTCGTCCGACCGATACCCTCTGGAGCCTGGCGAGCAAATATCGCCCCTCCAATCGGGTCAGCGTCTACCAGACCATGGTGGCGATTTACGAGAAAAACCCCCGCAGTTTTGCCGATGGCAATATCAACCACATTCTGGTGGGATCCCGCATTCTGCTGCCGACCGCGGCCGAGGCGAGCGTCATCACTGATGCTCAGGCCCGCGCCAAGTTCCGTAGCGACAACGCCAGCTGGAAGGGGTTAAGCCCCAAATATCTGGCTGACAAGCAGGCCCATACAGCCAAGCCGGCTGCCGCCAAACCCGCGAAGGTGGAAGCCGCCAAGACCGAGCCGGTGAAGGCTGCGCCTGCGCCGCTGCCAGTGGCGAAAGCCGCCCCCATTCCCGCCCCGGTGGTGGCACCGCAACCGGCTGCTGAAACCAAAGAAGTGGCCAAGGTGAGCGAGCCTGCGCCGAAAGAGGCGGTAGCACCTGCTCCTAGCGCTGCAGAAGGCACCACCCCGGCGCCTCTGCCTTCCGATCTGGATAAACCGGTGGGCAAACCGGCCACCGAGATGGCGCTGGCACTGGAAGATGCCAATGCCCAGCTCGGCCAGGTGACCGAGATGAACCACAGGCTCAAGCTGCGTCTGCAATCCCTGACCGAAGAGGTGGAGACCCTCAAAGCCCAGCTGCAGGATCAGACGGCGCTGCAAAAAGAGATTGCCGAGCTCAAGGCTCAACCGGTCCCGCCGGTGGCAGCCGAGCCTGAGCCTGAGAAAAACTGGTTGATGGACCTGCTCTCCTCACCGCTCAACCTCGCCATGATCATTCTGCTGCCGGTGCTGCTGGTATTGGCGCTGGTGACCCTGTGGCTGCGTGCCCGTGCCCGCCGCGAGCTGGAAGAGCAGGAGAAGAGCCTCTCCGAATCCACCGCCATGATGATGGATCAGGAGCAGAGCGAGTTTGATGATCTGCTGAGCGTCGATGTGACCGACAACGAGCCGGTGCGCCCGGTGCCGGATCTCAACACCCCCGATGGCTTTATGCCGATGGAGCCTGACGAGCCGGCCGCCAAGCCGGATGTCGATCTGGTGTTCAGCGACGAGGGCGAGATGGAGCTGCAGGGCTTCGAGCCCGAGCGGATGGCGGCCCAGCCAGCCAGTCGTGACCCGGATCTGGTACCGGATCTCGATCTCTCGCTGGATGAGCCTATCGCGCTTGCCAACGAGCCTGCCATGGATCTGGCCAGCGAGTTCAACCCCAAGCCCAAGGCCGCTGACGAGATCATGAGCGAAGAGGAGCTGCAGGCAGCCCTGTTTGCCGAGCTGGATGCGGATCTCTCCGCTGACCTCGAGCCCGATTTGAGCTCCATCGACGAAGTCGGCGCCGCTGACGACGATCTGGCGAGCTTCGATCTCGGTGATTTCGACAGTGCCCTCGACGAGCCTGCTGCTGGCAAAGATGATAACGCCATTGATCTCAGTGCCGCAGAGGACGCTGACGAGAGTGCGGATGCCATGCTGGCCGAGCTCGGTCTTGAGCCTGTCAAGGCGAAGGAAGCCGAGCTGGATCTGGAGTGGGATCCCAACGAGCTGGCGCTCTCCGATTTCGAAGATGCGTTCGCCGAGGTGGAGTCTCATCCGGCAGATGTTCAACCCCGTGAGCAGGCGCAGGAGAGCGGCTACGTCGAGATCGACAAGCTGCTGGCCGAAGCGGATGCTACCGCGCCGGAGCAGGAGCCGTATCAGGGCTTCTCGCTGGATGTGGGGCTCGATGGCTTCCCCGAGGTGCTGCCGGAATCCACCGGATTTGACGTGGATGCCGACGACGGCGGTGTGGGTGCCAAGCTGGATCTGGCCCGTGCATACCTCGAGATTGATGACAAGGATAGCGCCCGCGAGCTGCTGCAAGAGGCGGCGGAGCAGGGCAGCGATCACCAGCGTGCCGAAGCCGAGAAGTTGCTCAAGCGGTTGGGCTAAAGCATCTCCCATTACGGGATCAGAAAAACGGGGGCAGCCAGCAGGCTGCCCTCTTCTTTTGGCGATTTGCGATGGGGGGATCATGGCCGCGCAGGTTCGCAATCCAGGCCAATTGCGCGCGTGGTGGGACTTTTCGGGCTGAGCGCGTATAATCCGCCCCGTTTCTTTCACTGCGTTTTCACAACAAGACAAGTTTATCCATGCGAATTGCCCTAGGTATTGAATATGACGGCAGCCGGTATTTCGGCTGGCAGCGTCAGCGTGAAGTGATCAGCGTGCAGGCTGAACTGGAGACGGCGCTGAGCCGGATCGCCAACCACCCTGTCTCCATCCAGTGTGCCGGACGCACCGATGCCGGTGTCCATGCGACCGGTCAGGTGATCCACTTCGATACCGAGGCGAACCGTGCCGAAGGGGCCTGGACCCTGGGGCTCAATTCCAACCTGCCGCCGGATATCGCCGTGCGCTGGGTCAAGGAGGTGGACGAGAGCTTCCACGCCCGCTTCAGCGCCACCGCCCGTCGCTACCGCTATGTCATCTACAACCACAACTACCGGCCGGCGATCCTCGGCAGTGGCGTCAGCCACTACCACGAGACCATCGATGCGGAGTTGATGCACCAGGCGGGCCAGAGCCTGCTGGGGGAGCACGACTTCAGCACCTTCCGTGCCGTCGCCTGCCAATCCAACACCCCGTGGCGCAATGTGACCCATCTGTGTGTCAGCCGTCAGGGGCCCTATATCGTGCTGGATATTCGCGCCAACGCCTTCCTGCACCATATGGTGCGCAACATCACCGGCTCCCTGCTGCTGGTGGGGCAGGGGCTCAAACCGGTGGAGTGGATTGCCGAGGTGCTGGCTGCCAAGGATCGCAATCTGGCCGGGCCGACCGCCAAGGCCGGTGGCCTCTATTTGGTCGACGTGGATTACCCGGCCGAGTTTGCTCTGCCGCAGTTGCCGCTCGGCCCGCTGTGGCTGCCGGACTCGGCACCGGGTACGACCAGTTTTTAGTAACTGCGCCCGAAAAATTGTGGTTTAATGACCCGTCATTTGTTGCCATCGAGCTATTAAGTCATTGAACAATCTAGGCTCGATGCGTTTTGTCAGGCACAAAAGCATTAAGGAATTCCATGAGCTGGCTTGAGAAGATTCTTCCCAAGAGCAAGATCACTGCGCCCCGTCGTCACAACATTCCGGAAGGGGTGTGGACCAAGTGCAGTGCTTGTGAACAGGTGCTCTACCGGGCAGAGTTGGAGCGCAACCTCGAAGTGTGCCCCAAGTGTGATCATCATATGCGCATCAGCGCCCGCGCCCGTCTCGAGAGCTTCCTCGATGAGCAGGGTCGTACCGAGATCGGTGCCGAGCTGGAGCCGCAGGATGTACTGAAATTCAAGGATTCCAAGCGCTACAAGGATCGTTTGTCTGCCGCTCAGAAAGAGACGGCGGAGAAAGATGCGCTGGTGGTGATGAAAGGGACCCTCAAAGGGGTACCGGTTGTCGCCTGTTCGTTCGAATTCTCCTTCATGGGTGGCTCCATGGCCTCCGTGGTCGGTGCCCGCTTCGTGCGCGCCGTCGAGGAGTGCATCAAGGAAGGCCGTGGCCTGGTCTGCTTCTCCGCCTCTGGTGGTGCTCGCATGCAGGAAGCCCTCTTCTCCCTGATGCAGATGGCCAAGACCAGTGCTGCGCTGGACAGACTCACCAAGGCGGGCCTGCCCTATATCTCCGTGCTGACCGACCCCACCATGGGTGGCGTCTCTGCCAGTCTGGCGATGCTGGGCGACATCAACGTGGGCGAGCCCAAGGCTCTGATCGGCTTTGCCGGCCCGCGTGTTATCGAGCAGACCGTGCGCGAGAAACTGCCGGAAGGCTTCCAGCGCTCCGAGTTCCTGCTGGAAAAGGGTGCCATCGATATCATCATCGATCGCCGCGAAATGCGTAACCGTCTGGCCAGCCTGCTCGCCAAAATGCTGAATACTCACGTCATCGAAGAGTGAAGATGAGTTCAAACATGCAACAATCCCAAAGCCGGTCGCTTGTCGACTGGCTTTCTTATTTGGAGCAGATCCATCCGGTCAATATCGACATGGGGCTGGATCGGGTCGGTGCCGTTGCCCGGCGTATGGGGCTTACCCAGCTGCCGTTCAAGGTGATCACGGTGGCGGGTACCAACGGCAAGGGCTCCAGTTGTGCCATGGCAGCCAGCATTCTGATGGCCGCAGGCTACAAGGTCGGCGTCTACTCCTCGCCCCATCTGCTGCGCTTTACCGAGCGGGTGCGGGTCAACAGGCAAGAGCTGTCCGACAGCGATCACTGCGCCGCTTTTGCCGAAGTGGAAGCGGCGCGTGGCGAGATAGCGCTCACCTTCTTCGAGTTCGCCACCCTGGCTGGCTTGTGGCTCTTCTGCCGCGCCGCCCCCGATGTGCTGCTGCTGGAAGTGGGACTGGGTGGTCGGCTCGACGCCACCAATGTGGTGGAGTCCGATGTGGCGATGATCACCTCCATTGCCCTCGATCACTGCGACTGGCTGGGTGATACCCGCGAAGCAGTGGCGGTGGAGAAGGCGGGGGTCTATCGCGCTGGCAAGCCCGCCATCAGCGGTGAGCCTAATCCGCCCGCGACTATTGCCAGCGAAGCCCAGCGTCTTGGCGCCAACCTGCGTCAGGTCGGTATCGATTTTCGTGGCGATGAGCACGAGAGCGGTTGGGATTATCACGGCCTCAACCAGTGGCGGGATCTGCCAAAACCGGCGTTGCCGCTGATGAACGCGGTGACCGTGCTGGCGGCGCTGGAATCCCTCGGCTTGCCGCTGCCGGAGTCCGCCATTCGTGACGGGCTTGCCAATGCCCGGCTGGCTGGCCGGATGCAGCAGTTGCAAAGTGCGCCGCTGGTGATCGTCGATGTGGCCCATAACCCCCATTCGGCGGCCTATCTGGCCGCGCAATTGCGCAAGATGCCCTGCTCGGGTGTGCGCCGCGCCGTGGTCGGCATGCTCAAAGACAAGGACATGGCGGGTTCCCTTGCCGAACTCGATGGTCTGATTGGCGAGTGGTATCTGGCCAGCCTCACCGGCCCGCGCGCCGCCACCGCTGCGCAACTGGTTGCGGCGTTGGGGGAGGGAAAGGGCCCTGCCAGGGAGTTTGATGATGTCAGCGCCGCTTATCAGGCAGCGTTGGCCGCATCGAGTCCGGACGATATGGTCATTGTGTTTGGTTCGTTTTACACTGTCGCCGACATTCTGGCGGGTGTCGCCGTCTAGGCCACACCCCGGCTCCCCGGTCTTCGGGCGGGGAGCCAAATCGCATATTGAGTTACGTAAAGGTAGGATTCAACTTGGCCTCGAAGTTTCAAAACCGTCTGGTGGGCACCGTCATCCTGGTGGCCCTGGTTGTTATTTTCCTGCCGGACTTGCTGGATGGTCACAAGCTGGCACAAAAGGAGGAGGCCTTTGCCAAGATCCCGCTGCGCCCCGAGCTGGAGCCTGCCAAGCCTGCGCTGCAGGTCTCGGCTGCCAGCAGCCTGCCAGCCGATCATCTGGCCAGCCAGCAACAGGCCTCTGCGGCCCAGCAGTGGCAAGTGGAAGAGGTGGCTGACCCCATGACCCTCGCCGGTCAGGGCAACGGTGCGCAGCCGGCGACAACCCCTGCCGCACCGGCACCGGTCCAGCCGCAACAGAATGCCCAACCCAAGCCACAGCCCAAGCCGGAAGTGGTGGCCAAAAAACCGGTCGAACCGCCCAAGCCAGCACCCAAGCCGACGCCAGCCAAACCGGTTGAAGTGGCCAAGGCCCCCGCACCGGCCAAGCCGCAGGCGGGTCAGATCAAGTCCCTCGACGATCTGATTGAAAGCAAGATGACCCAGCCGACCACACCCGCGCCTGCTGCGGCACCGGCACAGGGTAGCTGGATCCTCCAGCTTGGCGCCTTCAAGAACGTCGACAGCGTCAACGCGCTGGTGAGCAAGCTGCGGGCGGCGGGCTACTCTGCCCACACCTCGCCGCGCACACCGGTGCAGGGTCAGCTCAACCGGGTCTTTATCGGGCCGGATGTCTCCAAGGCCAAACTGCAAGGGATGCAGGGTCGGATCTCCCAGATGACCGGCCTCAGTGGCTCGGTGGTCTCTTACAATCCGTGACGGCTTGCCGTTGGCAATGGCCCTCTGAAACAAACACCGCGCCCCGTGCGCGGTGTTTTTTATCTGGCCGTCGTGATTTTTAAGGACGGCGTCGTACAGGTCACCCCCCGGTTGGGATTTTCGGGCAGTTGGGGTAGTCTGAGCCCTTCTGCTACTCACAGGAGTTCAAGATGATCCTCTCGACGACCCCCACGCTGGAAGGCAAAACCATTCGTGAATACCGCGGCATCGTGGTTGGCGAAGCCATTCTCGGCGCCAACATTTTCAAGGATCTCTTTGCCGGGATCCGCGACATCATCGGCGGCCGCTCCGGTGCCTATGAAAAAGAGCTGGCCCGTGCCCGCGAGATCGCTTTCGATGAGCTCAAAGAGCGTGCCGCCGCCCTTGGCGCCAATGCGGTAGTCGGCATCGATATCGACTACGAAGTGGTGGGGCAAAACGGCAGCATGCTGATGGTCAGCATCAGTGGCACCGCTGTGGTGGTCTGATCGGGCCTCCGCCTCTGCATGGGCAATGAGCCGATAACTGGGTTATCGGCTTTTTTATTGCCTGTCTGATACGTGGTGGCTGGCAGGGTTATCACTTAAATCATTGATTTTAAATATTTATATTTATTAATAATTCCACGGACCGGTTTTATTTTTTTTCACTGGGTGGCCCGAGAGGGTCAAGCTAGAGTGCCGCCATCAGGAACGACACCGCTCACGGACGAGGTTCTCTTCTCTTGAAGGCGTATCACTATGAATCAAAAACCTGCTCTGCTGACCCTTGTCATGTTGGCCATGACCGCCCATGCCGGCAGTGCCCTCGCGGCGCTGCCCAACTTCAGCGCCACCTGTCCCACCGATATTCGGGTCAAGTCGCAAGGGGGCAATGTCTTTATCAATGGCAAGAAGGCTACCCTGAAAACGCAGGCGCCCGCCGCCTATTCGGCCACAAGCGGCAAGGTGGTCATCGGGATCACCTTCGATCTGCCCGCCAGCGAACCCACCCTGGATTACGTCATCAAGCATGATCGCCGGGCCCACGGCTTTTGCACCGTGCACGCCTGGTCGGCGGGCAAGGCCGCCGCACTGCCGATGGCCAAGGGGGACTCGCCCTATCAGGGCAAGTGGATCGCCAAAAACCGCGAGACCGGCGCCACGGTGGCCAATATTCAGGTGGATGGCAAGGAGCAGGTGTGGGTCAACGGAGTCAAGGTGAAGGCGAAACGGGCCGATGGCGCGCTGCAGTTTCGTCAGGGCACTATCCTCTACACCTTGCAGGGGGATCCGCGTATTCGCGATGAGAGCGACTGGAATGACAGCGATGTTCAGAATACCGGCCCCATCACGCTCGAGTAACAGACGCGCCGTGCCACGGCTGGGTCATTGATGCAAAAAGCAGAGAGCGGCATGGCCGCTCTCTGCTTTGTTGTCTCTATTGGTTGATCGCCGTGCGGGGTTAGATGCCGTGGATGGCGTTGGCTTCCCCATACCAGTCCAGCTTGTCGGCCAGAGTGACCACCGAGCCGATGATGATGAGACTCGGGCTCTTCACCTGACGAGCCAGTTCGGCCAACTGTTGCAGCTCGCCGCGCACCACCCGCTGACTGAGCTGGGTGCCTTGCTCCACCAGCGCCACCGGGGTATGACCGGGCATGCCGTGGGTTTGCAGCTCATCCTGAATGCGGGCGGCGTGGGCCAGCCCCATGTAGAACACTAGAGTCTGGCGGGGGGCCGCCAGCGCCGACCACTCCTGGGCGATATTGCCCTCCTTGTCGTGGCCGGTGATGAACTGCACCCGCTGGGCATGGTCGCGGTGGGTGAGGGGAATGCCGCTGTAGGCGGCGCAGCCTGAGGCTGCCGTAATGCCCGGTACCACCGAGAAGGGGATGCCCGCCTCGGCCAGGGTTTCCAGCTCCTCGCCACCCCGGCCAAAGATAAAGGGATCGCCCCCCTTGAGCCGCACCACCTGTTTGCCCAGCTGCGCTTGTTCCAGCAACAGCTGGTTGATCGCCTGCTGGGGCACACAGTGGCGGCCCGCCTCCTTGCCAACAAAGATCCGCTCGGCATCCCGGCGAACAAGCGCCAACACCTCCTGCGAGACCAGCCGGTCATAGACCACCACATCCGCCTGCTGCAACTGCTGCAGACCGCTTAGGGTAAGCAGTCCCGCATCGCCGGGGCCAGCCCCCACCAGGGTCACGCTTCCCTTGCTCTGCAGCGGCTCATCGAGTAGCTCGGCGACGCTCTGTTCGGCAGCTTGCTGCTGGCCGCGGGCCAGTTGGCGGGCGAGGCGATCGTGGTTAAAGAGCCGCTCCCAGAAGCGGCGGCGGGCCAGCTTGTCCGGAATGAGTTTGACCCGCTCGCGCAGCTTGCCCGCCAGCGCCGCGAGCTGGCCGAGGTGTTGCGGCAGCATGGCTTCGAGTTTTTCCCGCAGCTGGCGGCTCAGTACCGGCGCCGCGCCTGCACTGGAGATGGCCACCATCAGCGGCGAGCGGTCGATGATGGCGGGCATGATGGCGCTGCAGTGGGCCGGGGAGTCCACCACATTGCAGAAGATCTGGCGCAGGTTCGCTTCGTTGAAGACCTGCTGGTTGACCTCTTGTTGGTTGGTGGCGGCGATCACCAGCCACTTGCCATCGAGCAGTTCGGGATGAAAGTCGGCGGCGCAGACGGTCAGGCGACCCTGCTCGGCCCAGCTCATCAGTTGGGGTTCCAGATGCGGGGCATTGATGGTGATCTTCGCCTTGGCATCGAGCAGCAGGCGCGCCTTGCGCACCGCCACCTCACCGCCGCCGACGATCAGGACCGGCTTGTTTTGCAGCTGACAGAAGAGAGGGAGAAAGTCCATAACAGGCTCCGGATGCTGGCCCGCTCGCAATGCCGCGCCGGGCAAGATAGCAGGGCGCGCCGTGGCGCACCCCGAATGGTCGGGGGAAAGATCCCCCGACGGGAATAAAAAAGGGGAAGGGTGATCTACGCCCGGGCCAACGACAGATCCCCACCGGTGTCGGCCACTTGATCACGCTTCCCCAAACGAGGTTTTTCCTATTGCACTGCTTTGACGTGCATGTTGGCGACGTACTGATCTTCGGCCCAGAAGATGCGGTCAGCGACCATGGCTTCCGGGTTGAGGATGACGCCGCGCAGCACCCGCTCCTTGAACTTGTGATAACCGGCCCGGTCGATAAGGTGACCCATGTGCAGGTAGATGGGCTTGCCATCCAGCATCTCGGCCTCGAACTCGAACAGGTTCTTGATCACCGCATGCAGCACCTCTTCGGTCACCCAGTTGAGGAACAGCTTGCCGGTACGGGGGGTCTTCTTGCTGGTGCGCCCCCCCAGCTTGACCATGTAGAGCTGCTTGGGATCCCGCTGCCAGGCCAGGGTCGGGCAGGCCAACACGCACTCGCCACAGCCGATGCACTTGCTCTCCTCCTTGACCGCCTTGCCATGCTTGATGGCGAGGCAATCCACCGCGTGGTGGCTGCATGCCTTGACGCAGGCGCCGCAGCCGATGCAGCGCTCGGCATTGAAGTGGATTTTGGCGATGCCGAGGATGCCGAAGTCGGCCATGTTGGCCTTGGCGCAGTCGTTGGGGCAGCCGGCGATCACCATCTTGAGGTGATAGGGGTTGGGGTAGAGGTGTTTCTCCATCCGCTGGGCCAGCCCGGTGCAGTCGATATTGCCCTTCTGGCAGATGGTGTTGCCCTGGCAGGCGACGATGTTGCGCCCGCCGATGGTCTGGTAACCGGCTGTGGTGTCCTCTACCTCGATGCCGCAGGTCTCCACCTCGATCTCCTTGATAAAGGGTTCGAGGGCGGCGTTGACCTTGTCCATGTCCTGATACTTGATGCCGGGCATCGCCAGCTTCTGGCGGGTGGTGAGGTGGATCAGGCCGTTGCCATACTGTTCGGCGATCTGCTGGGCCACCGTCAGCAGGTGGGCGGGCATGATCCCGCCGGGAATGCGTACGCTGATCATCGCTTCGCCGCGCACCTTGGAGAGACGGTATTCGTTCTTGGCGCGGGCCTTGATGATGTCGATATCGAGACTCATGGTGTTCTCCCTCAGTCGATCAGATGCTGGGCCTGGTCAAAACGAAAGACCGGTCCATCCACGCAGATATAGGTGTCGCCCATCCGGCAGTGGCCACACTTGCCCACGGCACAGGCCATGCGGCGTTCGTAGTCGACCCAGATGCGATCCTTGGGGATGCCCCGTTCGAGGAAGGCGAGCACCACGAAGCGGATCATGATGGGGGGGCCGACCACGATCACCTGGATATCCTCCTTGTCAGCGAGATCCAGCTGGTCGATGTAGTCGGTGACCCGGCCGATGCGAAACTGCTCGCTCTCCTTGCCCTCGTCCAGGGTGACGATGAGGTTCTGCTGCTCGGCCCAGAGCGGCATCTCGTGGCGATAGAGCACCGCCTGCTCGTTCTTGAAGCCGAGGATCATGTCGAGGGATTTCACCTCTTCCGGATGTTTGCTGAAGCGACGCAGCAACCCCTTGACCGGGGCGACGCCGGTGCCGCCCGCCACCACGATGAGGTGCTGGTTGCGGTAGGTCTCCAGCGGATAGCCGTTGCCGTGGACGCCGCGCATCCACACCTTGTCGCCCACATCGAGGGCAAACAGCGCATCGGTCACCTTGCCGACCTTGCGGATCAACAGATCCACATAGCCATCGCCATAGTCGGAGACCGAAATGGGCGCCTCGCCAACGGTGGGCAGGGAGATCTCCACAAACTGGCCGTAGTGGACATCAAAGTCTCGGGAGACCCGAAAGTTCCATTCAAGCTCGGTGTGGCGCTCGATGGCCAGAATGGTGTAGGCCTTGGGCAGCAGGCGGTTTTCGACCACGTCCTGCTGCGGTTCTGCTGTTGCGGTTTGCTGGCACTGGCACATATCAGTTCGCCCCCTGCGCGTTGTCGGCTGCGATGGTCTGTTCGACCACATCGGTCATCTTGTTGATGATGTTGCTAAAGGAGATGTAGTGAGGGCAGCGATCGTCGCAGCGGCCGCAGCCGACGCACATGTGCTCCTCCCCCTGACGGGCCTTGTAGTCGTTGACCTTGTGCAGGGCGCGATAACGCAGGCGCTCGCCATGCTTGGCGCGAAAACCGTGGCCACCGGCCATGTCGCTGAAGCCATCCACCATGCAGCTGGCCCACTGGCGACGGCGTTCACCTTGCTGGGGGTTCTCCGCATAGGTGAGGTCGTGCACGCTGTAGCAGCTGCAGGTCGGGCAGGAGGTGGTACAGCGGCCGCAACCGATGCAGCGGCTGTCGTACTCGGCCCAGACCGGATGGGCGGTGAGGATCTGGCGGATCCGCTGGGGGTCGTCACAGACGCTGTCCGGGGTGCGTACCTTGACCGGGTTGCTCTGGACAAATTCCGGGATGAAGTCGTCGGGCTCACCCAGTTCGGCAAAGTAGCCGAGCAGCTCGGGATCCTTCACCTCGATGCGGGCACCCTCATCGCTCAGACGAATGGCGGCGGCGTAGTCCTGGGTCTCGTTGCTGCCCATGGAGACGCAGAAGCAGTTCTCGAAGCTCTCGCGGCACTCCAGCAGCACCAGCTTGAGCTTGCTGCGCAGCCGGGCGTAGTAAACGTCGCTGTTCTGGCCGTTTTTCAGGTAGACCTGATCCAGCCTGCGCAGAGCGTGGATATCACAGCTGCGCAAGAACAGCAGGGTGGGCTTGGCCTCCACCTTTGATTCGCGCAGCTCCAGATTGTCGAAGTGGAACAGGGTCTGGGTGATGGGGAGCACCACCTCTTTCGGGGAGAAGTGGGACTTCTCCTGCCACACCAGATCGGCCGGATGACGGATGCTGTGGTAGGTGACGTTGTCGGTGTCGGAGAAGCGGCCGCCCCGATATTCGGCCGCGGGCGCCATGATCCGGTAATCGGGCAGCAGCCGCTCGAACAGCTGCGCCAGCGCGGGATGGGTGAGAAGAAACGACATAAATAAACACCTTGTATGAGGGTGAGATGCCCTGGCATAGGGATGAGGCGCAAGCCGCTAAGAGTGTCTGGCACCGGTTCTGGCCGCGCTTGCCTCGCCACGGTCTGTTTTTATGACTCATGTTGCTCAACTGACCCGATTGTTATTGTGTTGGCGGCGCGAGCGTCGCGGCAGGTCGGGTCATGCCTGTAAAACCCTTGTCAATTGAGCAGGGCGGCCTGATAGCCTGCGCACTTGCCCATCACGTATCCCATCTCCAGCTTGTTGATATCGCGGGTGAAACGGGAGACGGGGAAGTAGTCGGCCGGGGCGATCACCTCGATCTGGCAGTCCTCCGGCGGATTGGCGATAAAATCGAGCGCCTCGTTGTAGCTGCGATCCCGCTGCTCCAGCGCCTGTGCCAGCGCGGGGCGGGTCTTGAGCAGGGTGCGGATCATCCAGGGGAAGGGCATCGGCTTGAGCCGATAGCCAAGGGGCTCGGAGAGGATCACCGTCAGGTGACGGGCACCGCGGCGGTAGGCCTCGATCACCGGGATGGAGTCGGCCACCCCGCCATCTGTCATCGGTACCCCGTGCACCTCCGGGTATTCGTGGGAGGCGAGGGGAATGGCGCAGCTGGCGGGCAGCACCTCGTTCATGTTCTCCGGCTTGACCCGGATGTACTCCGCCTTGCCGGTCAGGGTATTGGTCACCACCGCATAGAAGGGGATGCCGGTCTCCCGGTAGGCGTGAATGTCGAGGGGATACTTGCGACAGCTGGTGTTCCACAGCCAGTGGATATCCACCAGATTGCCCCCCTTGGCAAAACGCAGGGGATCCATAAACTGCTGGCTGCATGCCAGTTTGGTCAGGATCTCGTGGCTACGGCCATGCTGGCTGGCGAGATAAGCCAGCAAGTTGGTGGCCCCCGCCGAGACGCCGATGGCGAAGTCAAAGGGGCGATAGTCATGCTCGATAAACGCATCCAGCACGCCGCTGGCAAATATGCCGCGCATGGCACCGCCTTCTACAACCAATGCGCTGGGGGATGCGTTTTTGTTCATGACAGGCACCTCATTGATAAGTCAGAGAGAAAAAGTGGGAAAGAGAGCGCTCGGGCTGTCAGGCCGACCGTTCTGACAACCAACCGGGGTTGGCCATCGCAATGAGGTCATTCTAGGAAGGGGATAGTGTTTAGAATATCTGTTAATAATGAATTAAGCGTTTTGTATTTCTAAACGATGATGATAAACCCGTTGTGATCAAAGGGGTTGTGTAGGAGTCTCAACGACTCTGTGATGGCTGGATATTGGCAAGGATGAGTGTGTCATGACGTTATTGGTTCCCCCGCTGCTCCGACGTGGCGATACCATCGCTTTTTTCTCCCCCTCCAGCGCGGCGACCGCCTGGGCACCCAACCGTTTTGCCCGCGCAAAAGCCTTTCTTGAGGGGCAGGGCTTTAGGCTCAAGGCGGGCAGCCTCACCGGCCAGCAGGATCACTGGCGATCCGGCTCCATCGCCGCGCGGGCCGAGGAGCTCAACGCCCTTATTCGCGACCCAGAAGTGCGCTGCATCATGTCGGTGATTGGCGGCAGCAACTCCAACTCCCTGCTGCCCTACCTCGATGTTGAGGCGCTGAAGCGCGACCCCAAGATCATCGTCGGCTACTCCGATGTGACGGCGCTGCTGCTCGGCATCCACGCCCAAACTGGCCTGGTTACCTTTTATGGCCCGGCGCTGGTGGCCTCCTTTGGCGAGTTGCCGCCGCTGGTGGATGAGACGCTGGCCAGTTTTTTACAGATTGCATTGGCCGATGAAGCTGGCGTCCCCTGCACGCTGCCTACGCCAGCGCAGTGGAGCGATGAACGGCTCGATTGGGAGAACCAGACCCGGGCCAAGCAGTGCAAGCCCAATCGGCTGATCTCGGTGGGTTCTGGCCGGGTAGTGGGGCGACTGATCGGCGGCAATCTCAACACCATGGCGGGGATCTGGGGCTCTCCCTATATGCCGCCCATCGAGCGTGGTGACATTTTGCTGCTGGAGGACAGCCTGAAATCTGCCGAGACGCTGGAGCGCTCCTTTGCCCATCTCAAGCTGTGCGGGGTGTTTGATCGGATCGGCGCGCTTATCCTCGGCAAGCACGAGCTGTTCAACGATCAGGGTAGCGGCAAGCACCCCCTCGATATCCTGCTGGAGGTGGTGGGGGAGCCGAACTTCCCCATTCTGGCGGAGTTTGACTGCGCCCATACCCACCCCATGCTGACGTTGCCGCTGGGTATCGAGGTGGCGCTCGATCTCGACCGCCAGCAGCTCACCTTGCTGGAGCCCTGGTGGCGAGCAGAATGAGGGCGAAATGAATGTCCAACAACAAGGCCGCTGATGCGGCCTTGTCTATTTTTGTGGGGCTTGATCAGGGCAGGGCATCGGGCCGGAAGCTGGCGCGGATCTGCGGCACCAGGCTTGAAGGGCCGAACCCTTTCTCCTCCCCCAGCACCGGATGGAGCAGGGGCTTCTCTTCGATGGGGGTGATATCCCCCGCCAGCAGCTGTCGGGTGGCCTGACCCATCTGGTAGAGCTGGCGCACCGGCGCAAACTGGGTCGCCAGATTGAGGGGATCATCGGCGCGGGTGAAGGCCATCATGGGGATCTGGTAGGTGGCATCGCGCGCCGGCTTGTCACCGTGAATCCCCTTGCCGGCGGACATCAAAAACGGCTGGTGATCGCCAAAGGCCACCACCAGATAGCGCTTGTCCGACTGGTCAAGGGTCTTGAGCAGCCGCTCCAGCGAGGCCATTGCATCCACCACCCCGGTGTAGTAGGTGTTGAGCAGCTGGGTGTCGCTCTCGCTCTGGTTCGGGCAGGCGCCGCTGCGCTCCTGCCCCTGATAGCGGGGGCCATCGAAGGGGCCGTGCCCCTGCATGGTGACCGCATAGGCAAACAGCGGTTTGTCATCCTGTTCGCTGCGCTTGAGCAGGTGGTCGATGAGGGCATCATCGGAGATATAGAGCCCCTTGTGCTCAAGGGTGGTGAAGCGGGTGTCGAACCAGCGCTCCTCATAGCCGAGCGCCGGGATCGCCTTGGCGCGGCCCCAGAATTTTTCCACATAGGGGTGGGCGAACAGGGTCTGGTAGCCGTTCTGTCTGGCGCTCTGGGCCAGCCCCGGCACCTGCTGCGAGAGGTAGTAGTAGGGCACCACCCCCTGCTTGAGCAAGCCCACCGGCAGGCCGGTGTTCATCTCGAACTCCGCCAGTACCGTCATGCCGCCGGTGGTGGGGGAGTGGATGGTTTTTTGCCACTGCTGCACGCTGGCGGGCAGGGAGAGAGTGGGAGCCGGGGCGCAGATCCGCCCCTTCCAGTCGAGCCAGAGCGACTCATATTGCAGCACGATCACCAGATCCCAGCGCGGCGCTATGCCCTGGGGCGGATAGCTCAGTTGCGGGGCCAGCTCGTTGATCTGCAAGGGGTAGCGAAACACGCTGCCACTTTGCAGCATCTCGTCCACCAGATTGAACAGATAGAGGCCGGGGCCGGCGCGGATGATGTCCCTGTGGTAGTTGACCGCGCGATCCACGTAGCGAATGTTGGCTCCCAGCAACTTGTTGCCGGTCTGGGTGGCAAAGACGCACAGGGCAAAGAAGGCGACGGTGGCGGCGGCTGTGCGCAACAACCAGCGTGACAGGGCAAAGCGCCAGCAGAGAAACAGTGCCAGCAACACGGTGAAGATGGGCAGGATGGGGTGCTGGTCGAGCAGGATCCGCAGCAGCGCGAGCAGGTTGCCAAAATCGTCCCCGCCGAGCGGCACGCCGTAGATGGCGATCTTCATAAAGTTGGCCAGCAGACCTATGCCTGACAGCGCGGTAAAGACCAGCCCCATATAGAGGTTGAAGCCCGCCAGCGCGCAGAGGCTCCAGCCCAGCACCATGCTGCCCCAGGCGAGATAGTAGTGCTCCGGGCGAAAGCCTGACCAGAGCAGAAACTCCCCCAGCTTGAACACCACGAAGCCGTGCAGCAGCACGAAGGTGAGGTTGCCGAGCAGCAGGCTGCCGATGATCCGCCAGCGCAGGCTGCGGCGCAGCTTTGGCAGCACCGTCTTGAGCACGGCGGCGCTCAGGGCCAGCACCAGAGTCAGGCTCACCACCAGATAGGTGAGGTTGAAGCCCTGCTCCGGCAGGGTTTGCAGGATCTGGCTGAAATCGCCGCTCTCGGGGCGATCCTTGAGCAGCAGACCGATGCGCAACTGATAACGGCTTGCGAGCGCGTCATCCGGGGCGCGCAGGGTGCTGTTGAGATCCAGGGTGCAGCGGTTATTGCGGCACACCTGACGCTTATCCACCGCTTGACTGAGCTGGTCGATCCGCTCCCCCTTGTCGTTGAGCAGCTCCACCCGCACCTTGTCCCCCGCTTGCAGCGGCCCCCGCAATTGCCATTGGCTCCGTACCACCAGATAGAGGCCGCGGCTGTCGCTTTTATAGAGCAGGGCGTGGCGGGTGAGGGTAGCCAGCGGATTGTCGGCGGGGCCCAGCACCAGCGGCTGGGCACGGCCCAGCCAGCTACCGGGATTGATCAGCGGCAACAACAGGGTCAGCAGCAGCAATCCGCCCAGCAGGGCAAGCAGCAGAGAGGGCAGACTCAAGACGCGGGGGCGGCCTGAGGAGGGGCGATTCATATAAGCTCATCCTTTGAGCGAGTGAGGGAGAGATCGTTCATCCGCATAGAGTTTGACCCGATGGTGCGGGCCTTGTTTCAGCTTGTCAATTTAATGACCACTTAATGAATATTTGGTTACAGCTCAACCTTGCAAATTGTGATCCCGATCGAGGGGTTGTTCGGAATATGTGATGAAAGCGTCATCATGGGGTTTTGCCACTGGCTTGGGAGGGGTCTGCTGTTTAGTCTCTCGATAGCGACTGGAGGTACATGTATGAATCCCAAAGTGATGGCACGTCAGGCCAGATTGCTGCGCATGCTGGAGAGCAAGGAAGAGATCCGGATCGGACGCGAGCGCGACTGCCCGCTGCCGCTGGCCCAACTGGTCAAGCTGAAGGATAGCCATCCGGCTGTGGTCAAGGTCTATCGCCACGGTCTTACCGCCGAGGTGTTTCACCTCAAGGTGGAGGGGCATCACTGGTGCCTCAAGCGGCGACGTCAGGATTCACTGGTGGCCAACCTCGATGGCAAGACCGCCTTTCTGACCGAGCTGGAGCGGCGGCGCGAAATCGAGGCGCTGCGCGAGCTGCATCCTACTGTCCTCTCCCACGTGGTCTGCACCAGCTTCGGCTCGGCGCGGGCCGGGGTACTGGTCTCCCCTTGGTTGCGGGGTGTGCCGGTCCATCAGCTCAACGAGCGCAATCTGGCCCAGATGCTGGAGGTGCAGGGGGAGCTGGCCCGCTGGGGCTGGTTTGACTGGGACCCGAGCCCGAGCAACCTGCTCGATGACGGCGAGCAGATCTGCGTGTTCGACTTTGGCTATATGTGGACCTTCGATCCCCGCTTTGAATACAACTCCAACGGTCTGGTCGACCCGCAGTTCCATGTACCGGAGCGGTTGGAGACCCGCACCCTCTCCGGACTCTGGCTCGATGAGGCCGATCCTCTGCCGCAATTTCGCTACTGGCGCGAGCTTTGTCTGAAATGGGTGAAACGGGAGCTCCACCACCTGATCCGCGAAGGGGCCAGCGCGCCCGTGCTGGCCCGCCTGCACGCCCTGCAGGGGGAGTGGAGCGCCGCGCTGGCGAGCGACGAGGCGCTGGTCGCCAACTGGTGGCGGGACATGTATCGCAGCCACCGGCTCGATGTGGCCGATGATCTGAGCGGCCAGAGCTGTGGCCCGCTCACCCTGCGCCGTCTCGACTGGTTGATGCAGGCGGTGACGGATCACTATCCGCTGCTGGTGGACAATCTCTCGCCTCAGGAGACGGAGCTGGGGCAGACAGGGCTGCTGGCCCGCTTGCAGCAGCTGCGCCGCGAAGCCGTGGCCTGTCAGTTGCCTGCCACCAGCCTTGCCTGAGCCGATACCTTTGCGGAATGCAAATGAACAGGGCGCCTTGCGGGCGCCCTGTTGCGTGTTCGAAATTGCCTCGGGTGAAGATCAGTCCAGCAGCTCCTGATGGAGGCGGTTGACGATATTGCCCGCCTCGCTCTCCTTGACCAGGAAGCAGAGGTTGTGGGCGCTGGCGCCGTAGCAGATCATCCGGATGTTGTGCTCGCGCAGGGCGTCGAAGACCTGACTGCCCACCCCGTTCACTTCGCTCATCCGGTTGCCGATGAGCGCCACCAGTGCCAGACCGGTTTCCACCTCCACCTTGCAAAGCTGGCCCAGCTCGGCCAGTACCTTGTCGCTCAGGATCGGCTCGCCGTTACTTTGGCTGCCGGTGTGATCCAGCGTCAATGACACGCTCACTTCCGAGGTAGTGATGAGATCGACCGAGATGCGGTGACGGGCCAGAATGCCGAACACTTCGGCCAAAAAGCCGTAGGCGTGGAACATGTTGAGGCTGTGCAGGGTTACCAGCACCTGCTGGCGGCGCAGGGCGACGGCGCGAAACAGCGGGCTTGAATCTGTGCTGGCGCGGATCCAGGTACCACCGGCGGCAGGGTCCTTGGCGGAGCCGACAAACACCGGAATATTCTGGCGCACCGCCGGTTGCAAGGTGGCGGGGTGCAGCACCTTGGCGCCGAAGGTGGCCATCTCGGCCGCTTCGACAAAGCTGATTTCGGGAATGGGGCGGGCGCGGGTGACGAGGCGTGGATCTGTGGTGTAGATGCCGGGCACATCGGTCCAGATCTCGATACTGGCGGCATCGAGCGCTTCGGCGAGCAGGGCCGCACTGTAGTCAGAGCCGCCGCGACCGAGCGTGGTGGTGCG
Organism: Aeromonas sp. R2-2; assembly: GCF_040908355.1. Taxonomy (NCBI): domain Bacteria; kingdom Pseudomonadati; phylum Pseudomonadota; class Gammaproteobacteria; order Aeromonadales; family Aeromonadaceae; genus Aeromonas; species Aeromonas sp. R2-2. The sequence continues at coordinate 114,957 of NZ_JBFODQ010000072.1, forward strand.
GCCATCACCATCGGCACCGATAAAGCCCTGGGTGATGATCAGGCTGTCGCCAAGCTGCGGGCCCAGCGTGTGCTGGCAGAGGGTTCGGGTGGTGGCCAGATCGACGGTGGCCTTGCCAAAGCGGCTGTCGGTGCGCATCAGCTGGCGCACATCCTGCCAGTGGGCCTTGACGCCGCGCTGGCGCAGCAGTTCGGTAAAGAGGCGGGTAGACATCAGCTCGCCGCAGGCGATGAGGCGATCGGCCAGCTCCGCATCGGTATGCTGGTGGGCTTGCTGGGCCATGAGGCGAATTTCGTCCAGCTGGCCATGAATGAAGGCGCTCACATCAACAGGGTTGCCGAGATCGGTCAGAATGGCCTGCTGGATCCCGGCCAGTTTGGCCAGCTGCTCGTCGCGGCCCGCTTCGTCCAGCTCCCCTTGTGCCAGGGCGACCAGCAGGTTGGTGACACCGGCGCTGGCGCTCAGTACCACCACCCGAGTGGCGGGATTGGCCAGCACGATGTCGGCGCAGTGATTCATGGCCGGGAAGTTGGCGACACTGGTTCCGCCAAACTTGGCGACATTGATCGGGCTCATTGCTTACTCCTGTCTTATTTTAAGATTCCGGTTCCATCGGGCAAAAAAGAGAGGAGGAGGCTGAAAATGGCAGGAATGAACGAAGCTATCCCGGCCAGAAGCACTCCACCTGCAGAGCCCATCCCGTACCGCCCCTGACAGGGCGCGGTGGGGGATGATCACTACCGATGACAACCCGGGGGATTCAGCCCCCGCAGCCGACGTTGAGGTCACCAGTCTCCTCAGTCGTCTCGGCGCTGCTCCCCCTGACCCAAGTTCACCGGACGCTGGCGTCCTCCCTTGGGCTGCCTGGGCAGCGCTCCTCTTCTGGCTCCACCTGGGCGGTGGAGTGCATTTAGAAATACCCTGCGTTGGATTGCACTGTCAATCGAGTTTGTGAAAAAGTTCAAATTGTCGGCTAACTCAACACAGAATCAATGGCTTAGGCAATGGTCTTTGACAAAACCTTGGAACGGCGCTGCCAGTTGTAGAGACGCTGGCGCGCCACCGGCAGATCTTCCACTTCCAGCGGATCGAAGCCCCGCTCCCGGAACCAGTGGATGGAGCGGGTGGTGAGCACGAACAGGCGGCGAATGCCGAGCCGTTTGGCCCGCTCGGCCACCTTGGCCACCAGCTGATCCCCCCGGTTGGAGTTGCGATAGTCGGGGTGGATGGCGACGCAGGCCATCTCTGCCATCGCCTCTTCCATAAAGCAGTAGAGGGCCGCGCAGCCGATGATGAGACCATCGCGCTCGATGATGGTGAACTTGTCGATCTCCATCTCCAGTTGTTCGCGGGAGCGGCGCACCAGAATGCCTTCCTCCTCCAGCGGGCGAATAAGATCCAGAATGCCGCCGATATCTTCGATGGTGGCGGCGCGGGCCTGCTCGGCACTTTCCCGCACTATCTGGGTGCCGAGGCCGTCGCGGCTGAACAGCTCCTGCAGCATGGCGCCATCATCCTGATAGCTCACCAGATGGGAGCGGGGCACGCCGCCACGGCAGGAGGCAATGGCCGCGCGCAGGTAGCGGGCGGTGCCGGACATCTCTTCTCCCGCCTGCTCCAGCTCAATCAGCAGCTCTTCGGCCTGCTCGGGGAAGAGCTCGGAGATGGCTTCGCCGCGTCTGTCCATTACCCCCTGGGTGCTGCTAAAGCAGATGAGCTTGTCCGCCTTGAGGTCGACCGCCACCCGGCGGGCCACCTCTTCTGAGCTCAGGTTAAAGCTCTCGCCGGTGACCGAGCAGCCGATGGGGGAGATGAGCACCAGACTCTTTTGGTCAAGCTGGCGGGTGATGCCCTCCACGTCGATGCGGCGCACCCGGCCGCTATGGCAAAAGTCGATGCCATCATCCACCCCCAGCGGCTGGGCAGTGACGAAGTTACCGCTCACCACGCTGATCCGCGCCCCCTGCATTGGGGTGTTGGCGAGCCCCATGGAGAGCTGGGCGGTGATGTCGTATTGCAGGCCGCCACACACCTGCTTGATGATGGTGAAGCTCTCGTCATCGGTGACCCGGATCCGCTTGTGATACTGGGCCTCGATACCGGCGCGGGCAAGCGCCTCATCGTTTTGCGGACGTGAACCAAACACCAGCACCAGGCGTATGCCCAGTGTCTGCAGCAGGGCGATATCGCTGACGATATTGGCGAAGTTGGGGTGGCAGATGGCTTCTCCCCCCATCATCAGCACAAAGGTGGCACCCCGATGCACATTGACATAGGGGGTGGATTGCCGGAAGGCATTGACCAGACTGGGTTCGCGTTCACGCACTTGATATTTCTTCCATAAAAAAACAGCGATTGGCTCAATATATGAAAATTAATTCACAAATCAAGACTAAATATTGATTTTGGCCGTTTCTGGTCTATAAGGGGCGGCTTGGCCGTGCGGATCGGGAACGTGTGGCAGGAAGCGCAGATGGCCGCCGGAGTAAGCGATGAGGGCCCGCCGGTTGATCCGGCTCGATAAACTGCTATCTTCGATGCTCCTTTTCGTCAGCTGTGTGATTTCACAGGGTTTTATACAAGGACAGAATTCATGGAACAGATTATTTCACCGGCAGATGCCCTGCCGGGACGACGCGAAGCGATGGTGATTGGTCAGCAGCATGCGGTGAATGGCAACCCGACCCAGGGTCCCTGGCCCGAGAACATGGAGCTCGCCTGGTTTGGTATGGGCTGTTTCTGGGGTGTGGAGCGCCTGTTCTGGCAGCAACCTGGCGTCTACTCCACCGCGGCCGGTTATCAGGGCGGCGTCACCCAGAATCCCACCTACAAAGAGGTGTGCAGCGGGCTGACCGGCCATGCCGAGACGGTGCAGGTGGTGTTTGATCCGGCGGTGATCAGCTACGGCGATCTGCTCAGACTGTTCTGGGAACAGCACGATCCGGCGCAGGGGATGCGTCAGGGCGGGGACATCGGCACCCAGTATCGCTCGGTGATCTTCTATGGTGACGAGAGCCAGCAGATCATTGCCCAGCAGAGCATGGCGGCCTATCAGCAGGCGATGGCGGCAAGCGGCGACAGCCGGGCCATTACCACCCGCATTCTGCCGCTGGCGCCCTTCTACTACGCCGAGGATTACCATCAGCAATATCTGGAGAAAAACCCGGATGGCTACTGCGGGCTGGGTGGCATTGGAGTCTGTTTGCCGCCAAGCCTGAACCGCTGAACAGGTTTGTAGTCGATTTCTTAATAAAAGTGAAAATAAATGGTCGGAGGAGGGAACTTATTGCGACCAGTCGGGACTAACTAGGTAGCGTCCAGGGATCGGATGCAAAGTCCAGACACATTTCTTGCCTTGATAACCGCCTGATGAATGAACGCACTGGCGGGTTGAAAATGATAGCAAGCAGGGCTGCCCACCAAGGCGGCCCTTTTCCTTATCTGCGGTTCTGAAATCTTGCGTTGGGCGGGAGAGCCGTACGGCAGATCAGCCGATGGCGCTGTCGAACAGGTTCTTGATGAGATCGATAAACTCGATGAGGAAGGTTTTCTGTTCCGGGGTCGGAGCGCGCAGCCAGACGGCGGAGAGCACCTCTTCCAGATCGGCGACCACGGCGTCGGCCTCCTGCATGATGGCGAAACGCACCTTGGGATCGAGCTGGGGGTTTTGCTCGCAAATGGCCATCAGGTTGCTGGCAACACGGCCACTGACCAGATCTTCGATGGTCTCTTCACCATCGTTCTGCTGTTGGGATTCAAACAATCCCAAACTCTCCACCAGATACTCGATCAGCGAGATATAGCCTTCACTTTCTACCACCATGGTTGCTGCCTCAATACAGTAACAATACGAAAATTAAGCGTATTTTAGTGGCTTGCCCTAGCTTGGCAAGCAGCAGTGCAGGCGATGGCGAGTAAAACTGACTCCGCCCCGCTCCACGCACTCCAGCTCGGTCAACGTAAAGCCATGTCGTAAAAATAGCTCATAACTGAAGGCGCTGGCCTCGGTGGTGATGAGGGTCATACCGAGCCCTCTGGCCCCCGCGAGCGCCGTGGTGAGCAGCAGATTGCCCAGTCCCTGGCGCTGATGGTCGGCGCTCACATAGAGCAGACTGAGGTGGCCATCGGGGCTCAGAGTGACAAACCCGAGGGGCACATTTGCCTGCTCCGCCACCCAGCCGTGGTGCTCGCGCAGCTGGCTGACAAAACCCGGATGTTGTGCACCGAGGGCCCACTGCTCCACCTGCTCGGCGCTGTAGTGCTCGGGGCCGCAGCGTCGCACCGCCTGCTCAAACAGGGTCACGAGAGCGGGGATATGTGCCTCGCCAAGGGGGACAATACAAAGTGCTGGATTAAGTGCTGGCGTCATAAGGTTGGGTCGTCAGTGGGGGAGAGGGGGCGCGGCGCCTGTGGCCGTTTGGCTTTGGGCAGACCCGCGACAACCCGCTCATAGGAGTGGTGCACCCAGCCCTGCCACAGATCATCCGGCAAGGTGCTGTTCAGGGTCACTGTGTTCCAGTGTTGCTTGTTCATATGCCAGCCCGGTTTGACCTCGGGGTGGATCTCGCGCAGCAGCAACGCCAGCTCAGGCTCGCATTTGAGGTTGATGGTAAGCGGCTCGGCCTGCCAATCCACCAGCGCGAACATCTTGCCGGCGATGCGGTAGACCAGGATCTCCGGGCCAAACGGGGTATCTTCGGTGGCGCCCGGCAGGGTCAGCAGAAAGTGGCGCAAACGGGTCAAATCCATGGAAAGTTCTCGCGCAAGGGGTGATCCGGGTCATGTCAGGCGCATATCTATCGGCGGGCCTGTTCTGTTAATATGCGCGCAGCCGAGTATACCCCCCATCACCAAGGGAGCCTATTGGATGTTGTATCACAAGACTTTCGAACTGGGTCCCGAGCGGGATTGGGTGGTGTTTGTCCACGGTGCCGGTGGCAGCTCCTCCATCTGGTTCAAGCAGCTGCGCGCCTATCGCGAGCACTTCAACGTGCTGCTGCTGGACTTGCGCGGCCACGGCCAGTCCCACCAGTTGCAACAGGTGGTCAAGGGCCACTACAGCTTTCGGGAAGTGACCGAAGATATCGTTCGGCTGCTCGATCATCTCGATATCCGCCGCGCCCACTTCGTCGGCATCTCCCTTGGCACCATCCTTATTCGCCATCTGGCCGAGCTCTGCCCGGAGCGGGTGAAAAGCATGGTACTGGGGGGCGCCATTCTGCGGCTCGATATCCGCTCGCGGGTGCTGGTGCAGCTGGGCCGACTCGGCCAGCACTTCCTGCCCTATATGTGGCTCTACCGGCTGTTTGCCTTCATCATCATGCCGCGCCAGCACCATCAGGAGTCGCGCAACCTCTTTGTGCGCGAAGCCCGCAAGCTCTGCCAGAAAGAGTTCAAACGCTGGTTCCGCCTCGCCACCGAGGTTAACCCGCTGATGCGTTACTTCCGCGAACGCTCCCTGCCCATTCCCACCCTTTATGTGATGGGGGAGGAGGATCATATGTTTCTGGCACCGGTGCGCGAACAGGTGGCCCGCGATGCCAGCTCTTCGCTGGCGGTTATTGAACAGTGCGGCCATGTCTGCAATGTGGAGCAGCCGGAGCAATTTAATCGCCGTACGCTGGCATTTATTCAATCGCTGGGGGGCAGCCATTCTCAAACAAAGTCGGTTATTTAACTCTCTTGGTAACTAAGGTGTTGCATGACAACAGTCAATAGAGTTTTAGCAATAGCAGAAGCCATTAGATAATTGCTAAATCTGGATGCAGGAATTTCATATCAAATTGATATCGCCCTAATATTTAAAGTGGTTAAATAATGAAAAGGCCAACAAAATAAATTTTGCTGACCTTTTAGTGACATCAGTTGTTACCAAAAATTTTATCTATATATAAATTTCTAGGGAAGGTGATTGAGGCGATAGAAATCTATCCCTATCCCTATCCCTATCCCTATCCCTATCCCTATCCCTATCCCTATCCCTATCCCTATCCCTATCCCTATCCCTATCCCTATCCCTATCCTTATGTTAGTTCTTTGAGAAGTAATAAGAATTCACTTGAGGGTGTGCCTTGCTCAATATAGTCAATGACGGATTTATAGCTCTCGCATATTCTGTATTGCTTCATGGTCGGTTTTTTGGGATCTTTGTAGTTTTTTATTACACCCTTGGCCAATAGTTCTGGTAATAACTTAACGGCAGAAAGTTTTTTTCTGACCTCTTCTTGTTTTCTTGGGTAAAAATTACCTCTTTGATAAAAAAGCTTAAATACCTTATCTAGCTCGGATTTTGTTGCTTCTTGCGTGCTTTTTAGCTCTTCTTGTTTTGTTGATAATAAGTGTTGAACATTGGTTAAGTCGCAATTACTGCTAAATAGCCCCTCTGGAATTTTGTAGTTAACTCCACTCCTTGGATCAATATCTTTGAAGAATGAATTTGTAAATTTTGTGTATTCATCCATACTACATTCCCAAAAATATTCATAATTATTAAAGGTGCAGTTATCCAGTTTCTTTCCTTTAAAGTCAAACGTAGGTTTTGATACAGGTGAGCCAAAAATATCAACCAAGCAAATTCCGGATAATGTATCACCTTGTTGAAATATTTTTTCCAAAAGGTTGGTGCGCGACTCCAGATTGGATATTGTCTCGTTACTATTTTGTAATATAGTAAGAAGGAATGAAAATATTGATGAGACGAGCATATCACGATTGACACTTTTAAAATTGTCTATTGACTCGATTACTTCGATGCAGAATATAATTAAGTTGTCATCAAGAGTTAATTTGTTTGCTATCAACTCCGTGAAGCTGCTATCATATTTGAGGTAGCCACTTAAAATCTTTATTAGCTCTTCATTTAATAATTCAGGGTCTTTTTCATTAAAGAAAAAATATACAAGAAGTGCCTTGAAGTACGTATCAAAGACATCATATCTGAAAGATATTTTTTTCTGGTCACATTGAATTAATGGATGTCCTTTTATTTTTTCTATGAGAGAGTCATCGACATCAGATTTAATTCCTTTTAAAGAGTCTTTTATATCATATAAACTAATGCCATTTCTTTTACTTGATGCGAGCCGGATAAAAAACTCAATCTGCTGATCAACAGATAGGTTCCCAAGTTTAACTATTTCACGTTTACATACTTGTGCTACTAACTGGTCGGTATGATTTTCTGGGGTTAAATATTTGCTATGAAATAACTCCTGATTATTGTCACTAGTTCCTTGAGAATTAATTAAATATCCAATCATATCAAGTAAAAATGGAATGTATGTTTTATTGCTAGTGCCATCAAGCTCGCTTGGGATCTCAATTGCCAAATCATCAGCCATCAACATGGCTCGTTGGACTTTTCTATTATCACCTTTCAGTTTTTGTTGGAAAAATTCATTCGCTAAATGAGAGTTGAATGCTTTTAATTTAATCTGAGGAAGTAGTATTTTTTTACCTACATCATTCCAGAAATGATCTCGGCAAGTAATTAAAACTTTAGTCTTATGTAGCCCAGATGAATACTCGTTAAATATAGAGGTAATGAACTGATCAAGATCAAATTTATGGCCTAGTTTAGCAATAACTTCATCTATGCCGTCTAGTACTACGACTAGGCTACCATTATCAATTGAGAGTTTAAGAGATTCTTTATCGAATCTTGCACCCTCAATTTCATCAACATCCATCAAGGCTGTATAGAAGTCAAAAACATCTGAAACTTTATTTTCAGTACTATAGTTTCTTGACAGTTCACTGATAATTTCTTTCGAGTCAATAAATAAGATGCCTGACTCAGGATTTTCATCACTGACCGAATCTAGAAATTGCTTTGCTAATGTGGTTTTCCCTATCCCTCCATGACCGCTCACTACGAATAGTGGCTCATTATCAGAATAAAACCATTCTTTTAGCTTATCGATAGCAGGAAGATCAACATTATCATCCTCATCATATAGACCATTTACATATACTGGAAGATTAAATTTCTCGTATGGAAGAATACAGTCTTTGTATAAATGTTGATAGCCAAACTCATCAATAAAATAAACATGTTCAGAGTTGAACAATTTCTTTATGTTAGCTTTCCTTCGTGATAGGTCAATTTTCTTAGGCCTATCCATTAATATTATAGTTGATGTGAAATTATGAATAAGTCTTTTAGCATTGATGTCACCGAAAGTCCTACTTTGGTTTGATGAATCATGAACATATAAAAACTCTTTTAATCCAGCAAAGCCATCCACTAATTTATATATTTCATAAATTATGTTGTCTTTCCAGTTTCGTTCTTTAACTGGAAATCCATCAGCTAGAGAAAAAATGGAGTTTTTATCAATAAAAAGTTGAATTGTTTTTTCAATTGAGCGTTCAGATATACTGAGGGGCTCTATTTCATTCATCCGTCTATAAAGTGCGGATTCTTTATACTTTATAAACTCAGCTTTCAAGCTTTCAATTTCATCTGGCGTTGCCGTGCGAATTTCGTCTGTTTTTTGGCCCTTTCTAACTAGAACAACACCTTCATCAAGATGTCTGGTTTTTGTTTTTAGTTCCTTTTTAAGTTCAATTAAGCTTGTTGGGCATGGAATTTCAAATATTAACAGCTTATGTGATTCTACGTATATAGTCTCGATATTAAGTCCAAGAATAGTTGGCTTTGTGTAAGCCTCGATTTTTTCTATAAGCGCTTTCTTGAAACGGGTAAAGTTGTTAAATTGCTTGATTTTATCAAATTCTAAATCGAAAGTTGTTTTTTCTTCTTCAGAAAAGCCAAATATTAAGTAACGATGCTCACCAACGTAATTAATATATCCATTGGAAAGTGATATTATGTCTTTTATCAGCTCCCCCCACTTATCAGACATTTCCTCTATGGGAGTTAAGTCATTCCAGTACCATTGTCGTTTAAATTCAAGAATTGGTGATTCTTCTTTACTTAATAAATGTAAAATGTCCTGTTGCATTAGTATTTCCTTATTTTATATATGGCTGCCGCACTGGGTTACAGCTCCCAGCATGCTGCTTGTCACCGGATTTAGAAGGGGTAAATCATGGGCTGGCCTCGGCTGCTTTTGGGGCTGTGAGGGTCGGATGAGTAGGGTATCAAACGCTGACTGACAGTAGAGAGTAGAAAGTCAGTTAAAGCTCAGGTTTTGGCTGGTTTTTTGACGGGGATCAGACTTGAGCCAAGATGGCTGGGGGCGAAGTAGAGGAGGTTTATTCGTTAAACAAGCGGGCTCGATATCCTTGATTGTTGACGCCCAGTTATATGGATTGCTGTGCAATACCTGTTTTATGCCCTGTTATAAGGACTATTTGTTTCGGGACATCGATCAGACCGGCCACGTTTGTCGACGGTGATCAGTAGCCGGTCATCTCCAGATAGCCGACCCCCTTGGCATCCCCCGAGACAGAGACAGCTCCCTCCCAGTAGTCAAAGCGACCTGTCATGGCCTGATTGGGCTGACGGGCTTTGATGGTGAGGCTCATCCCGGCGGCGTTTAGCTGCCACTTGACGGGGTAATTCTGCCCCTTGGGGCCGCGCCAGGTGTTGCCTGGAGTGAGGCGAATCGCGTCGGGGGCGAGCACCCGGCTGCTGCCGTCGCGCTCAATCAAAATACCGTAGCGGTTTTCTGGCTCGGCGCGCCCCGCCTTGGTGCGCAGGCGAAACAGCATCAGCTCGCGGCCATCGGCCAGTTGCAGCGAAAACCAGTCCCAGCCCGATTGCCACTCGGCCAGTACCGAGCTGCTCCACTCGTGATCAAACCACCCTTGGCCGGTGACGGTGCGGGTTTCGCCATCGCGAGTCAGGGTGCCGCGAAGAGTGAGGCGCGGGTAGGAGTAGTAAAAGGAGGCGTTGCCCGGGCTCTTCTCGCTGTAACCGGCCTTGCCTTGCAGCACCAGCGGCTTGGCGGCAGTGACGGTGAGGTTCAGCTCGCCAATCTTGCTCTGCACCTTGAGGGTGGCGGGGAAGAGCGCCGCCCCTTGCGAGGCAAGCCGCCACTCCCTGAGCCAATATTGGCCGCCGTTGGCCCCCGCCAGTCCCGGCCCCTGCCGACTGGCCCGTTCATCTTGCTGGTGAGTGCCACGGTCGAGATCCGTGATGGCAAACTGGGCCAGCCAGAGCTGGGGCGTGAGCCAGGGGTTGCCGGTGCGGAGTTCTTGCTCGATCCCTTGGCGAAACAGGGTCCACTGCATGCCATATTCGCGCCCCTGCTCATCCTTGAGATTGCCGGTGAGATACCACCACTCGGAGCGGTAATCGGGGTGGGCGGCGTGATCCTCCGGAAGCTGGATAGTTTGCCCCGGCAGCACCTTTTTAAAGCTGTCGTTGCCGCCCCCGAGCAGGGCGCCCAGATCGCTGGCAGCGATAGCTCCGCTATAGAGCGTCCAGAGCATACCCAGCGCCAGCGGCCACCCTTTGGTCTGTTTCATACCACTCTCCTTGCCGCATACCAGGAGGCCAATGCGCCACACACCGGTGCCAGCAACAGGGCCGTGACCGCATGGAGGGGGGCGGCTTCGAAGGCGAGGCGCCAGCCAAAGGCGCGGGGATTGACCACCTCGATCAGCACCCAGGCGAGGCCATACCCCACCGGCAGGGCCAGCAGGGCGGTGAGCAGCCCCAATCCCGCTCCTTGCCACACCAGCAGCTGGCGGCAGTGGCGGGGGCTCAAACCCAGACTCTGCAAGGTCTGCAGCTCGCCACGGCGTGCCAGCCCCAGCACCATAAAGGCCGAACCAATGCCGACAAAGGCGATGCCGAGGATCAGCAGTTTCAATAGCTCGGTCACCACAAAGGTCTGGTCAAACACCTTGAGGGCCGCGCTGTGAATGGCGGGGGCGGAGAGCAGATTGAGCTGCTCGCCAAAGCGCTCGCGCAGGCGGTCGGTCAGCTGCTCGGGGTCGTTGCTAAAGAGGGCGAGGGATTGCACCACCCCCGCCTCGAAGGCGTGCAGAATTTGCCCCTTGTCGCTGCCGTAGTCCTGATAGACGCCGGTGACGGTGAACTGCCTTGGCCCCTGCTCGCCGCTGATCGCCAATGTCTGGCCCACCTTGACCCCGAGGCGCACCGTCAGGGGTTCGCTCGCCAGCACTTCGTCGGGACGGATGGGCCAGCGTCCGGCCAGCAGCGGATAGGCCGCTTTAAGCTGGGGGATAAAATCCATCTGCGCCCACTCGATGGGCTGCCCCTGCCAGCGGGCAGGGTGAACCGAGCGGCGCGAGGCGGCGCTCACCAGCGGATTGGCGAGCAGGGTCTTAAGGGT
>NZ_JBFODQ010000073.1:0-42541 GCF_040908355.1 Aeromonas sp. R2-2
GTGACAATTCGGACGCGGGGTGGAGCAGCTCGGTAGCTCGTCGGGCTCATAACCCGAAGGTCGTCGGTTCAAATCCGGCCCCCGCAACCAACTTTCTGTACGTTCCCTTCCTGCATTGCCAATCATTGAACAATCCTTCTTGATGCTCGTCACCATCTGGTGATTGCTGCTATTTCTGACGCTTTTTCAAGACCAAAACTGGTCGTATCAACCATTTGTTGGGTATCATCAGGTATCTCTTCATGGATGAGGCACGCGCCTGTGATCACTCCCTTCACCTATCTTCCTCCTGCTATTGAAAGCTGGGATGCCACGCTGGCCGAAGCCCTTGCCCAAGGGCTGCCGTTGCAACTGCTGCTGATCGCCGAAGAGCAGAAGGAGTCCTTGCTTTCGCTGCCCGCTCTTGCGGGTCTCCAGACCCAGCTTGCGCTGGGGAAAAAAGCGCCCTTTACCCTGATGCATGGCAATACCCTGTTGCAGGTGATGTTTGTGGCCGGCAGTGTGACGCGGGATCACCGCCTCTATAAACAGATCAGAGGCTGGATTGCTCCTCTTTCTGGGCTCAATGTGGATCGGCTCGGGCTGCATCTGGAAGGTTTTTCCCCCTCCGAGCGAGTGATGCTGGCCGAAGTGATGTTGTCAGCCCTGCTTGCCGCCAATATTTCGTTGCCCACCAGCAAGCGCCGCAGTGAAAGCAGCTGGAGCTATCAGCAGATCAAGGTTTCACCCGCGGTGGTGCTGGACTTGGCGCGCCTCTACAGCGAAGCGGGGGGCAACGGGCTGGCTCGCCATCTGGCGGTGTTGCCAGCCTCCGAGCTGACGGCCGCCAGCTATCGCGAGTTTGTCAGCAAGCTGGCGCAAGATGAGGGGTGGCAGTGCCATCACTATGATCAGGCGCAGCTGGCCGAGTTGGGGGCAGGGGCGTTTCTGGCCGTTGCTCGTGGTTCGGAAGACAATCAGGGGGCCATGGTCAAGCTCAGCTACTATCCACCCAAGCCGGTGCGCCGCATTGCACTGGTGGGCAAGGGGATCTGCCACGACTCTGGCGGTTACAACCTCAAGGTTTCCGGCAGCATGTATGGCATGCATCTGGACATGGGGGGGAGTGCAGTGGCGCTCGGCACCCTCTACGCTATCAGCCGAGCTCAGCTACCCTACGAGGTACACTGCTGGCTGGCCATTGCCGAGAACCATATCGGCCCTCACGCCTATCGTCCTGGCGAGGTGGTGACTGCCATCAATGGCACCTCCATCGAGGTGGTCGATACCGACGCCGAAGGGCGAATGGTATTGGCCGACACCCTGGCGATGGCGGTGCAGGATACCCCGGATCTGCTGCTCGATTACGCGACCCTGACCGGGGCCTGCAAACGGGCGCTGGGTAGCCGCTACAGCGGCGTCTTTACCAATCGCAGCGAATGGATGGCATCACTGGTCAATCTGGGTCAGCGCAGCGGCGAGCGGATCTGGCCCTTTCCGCTTGATGACGATTACGACGACAACATCGAAAGCGAGTGGGCCGATCTGTTGCAATGTGCGCCTGGCAGTTCGCCGGATCACATCGATGCGGCCCGTTTCCTCGCCCACTTCGTGCCCGAGCAGACCCCCTGGCTGCACTTCGACCTTAGCGGTTTTCGCAACAAGGGGGGCAATGGGGTGGTCTCCAGCGAAGTGACCGGCTTTGGCGTGCGTCTCACGCTGGATCTGCTGGCCAGCCCGCTTGGCAGAGTTGGTCGCCAAGCCTCTGAACAATCTGAATGATAACAAGGAGTTATGTGAAACAACCAAGCTATGACTGGGTGCTGTTCGATTTGGATGAAACCCTGCTCGATTTTCCGGTCGCCTCTGCGCTGACGCACACCCTGCAGATCTATGGTGTACAGGCTGATGACGCCAGCATGGCGCAGTACCACGCCCTCAACCACGGGCTCTGGCAGCAGTACAACGACGGCGAGATCGATGCAACGGCGTTGCAGCAGACCCGCTTCTCCCTCTTTGCCCAGCAGGTTGCCGCCGATCCCATGGCGATGAACAACACCTTTCTGGAGCAAATCATTGCCCTTAGCATGCCTCTCGAAGGGGTGGTCGAGACCCTGCAGCAACTGCGCAGCAAGGTGCGGATGGGGATCATCACCAATGGTTTCAGTGTGCCTCAGCGGGGGCGGCTCGGCAAACTGGGCTGGAGCGAGTGGTTCGAGCCGCTGGTGATCTCCGACGAGATCCGGGTGACCAAGCCGGCGCCAGCCATTTTCCAGCACACTCTTTCCTTGATGGGACAGCCAGATCCGGCCCGGGTGCTGATGGTGGGGGATAATCCGAAAACCGATATTGCCGGGGCGGCGGCGCAGGGGCTGGCAACCTGCTGGTACAACCCGGCGCGGCAAGCGGGCGAGTGCGATGCCACACACGAAATCCACCACTTCGCCCACCTTGCCGACATTGTGCTGGGACGCTGATAGCCAAGTTTAACCATCACGTTATCGGTGACCAAAACGTCCTGGTAAGTTGCAACCAGGGTTGTTTGAGACAGGATTGGGTTTGCTTGAGACAGTAAGGGGAGCTGATGCTCCCCTTACTTATGAGTGTTTTCCTGTGAATGCAGGGATCTGAACTGGTAGCGATCGAGGATCTGCTGATAGTCGGGACTCTGTTTCAATTGATCGATAGCCTGATTGATCCGCTGCAGTTGCGCCTCAGTAGTGCTCTCTTTGCTCAGCATCAGGTGAACCGGCGTGACTTCGATACGCAGCAGGGTATGCAGCTGATCCTGCGCTTCATCTTCACCCTGCCACCCCTGCAGTCCGTGGGGATCCAGAATAAACCCCTGGATCCGCCCCCCTTGCAACATCTTCAGTAACTGGTCCAGCCGCAGACGCATCTGCAAGCGAGGCTGCAGCTCGGGCCTTGCCATCAACTGGCGGAAGGTATTGCCGTAATCAAAGCCCTTGAGCACCCCGATATGGAAGTCGGGGGTGTTGATCAACTGCTCCAGGGTGGTGATCCCGCGCCAGCGTTCGGCATCTTGCCGACGGATGATGATGGCCGTCTCCTCTTCCCGATAGGGGTGGCTGAAGCGGGCATATTGCTGCCGCTCGGCGGTGATATTGGCTGACATGGTCAGCTGAACCGTGCCGAATTTCAGTTCGTGCAGCACGCGAGCCCAGGGCATTTCACTGAATTTGGCCTGATAACCGGCCCGCAGGAAGATGGCGTTGAGCAGCTCCACATCCAGTCCGCGGAGCTGTTGCTGTTCATTGCGATAACTGAAGGGCTGCCAGTCGACCCAGCCCACGACCAATGACTCTTGTGCCGTAGCCTGGCAACACAAACACCATAACAACAAGAGTCTGTACACAACGCATACCCTCGAACAGGCTGATACGGTGAGTATTGGACAGGAACGACGGAGTAACCAGTGCTGAGGGTTGAGCGGATGCACAGATGTGCATCCCTCACAGTTCGTGGGCGTGGAATCCCTTGCGATAGCGGGTTTCACAGCGCGGGCAGCGTTGCAGGGTCGGATCCTGTTCCAGCTGTTCGATGGAAAGCGGCTCTTCACAATCGGAGCAGAGGCCATAGAGGCCAAGATCCATCTGGCAGAGTGCTGCATCGATCCGCTTGAGGCGGGCCACGCTCTGCTCAACCTTCGGTAGATCCAGCCGGCTGGTCAGTTCCACCAGTTGATCCTGCTCGCAGTGACCGACCTGTTCGGCCCACTCGTCACGGCGGCAGGCTTTGAGCTGACCGATCAGCGTTTCTCTTACTTGGGCCCAGTCTGACAGCAGGCGATTACGCCAGACAGTCAACTGTGCTTGCGTCATTTCACACACATTATCCCCCACAGGACAGACGACAGATTCGGGGCAGTATAGGGATCCGATAACTCTATCAAGATGATATGCGTCAAGTTAAACGTGGTTAGCTGTGGCTTTTGGCTGCTTGCAGCAGGGCATCGCGGATCGGATCCGTCTCTTTGAGCACCCGGATCTCCTGAAACAGCAGGTCCGCTTCGGGATATTCCCGCTTGAGATAGCTGAACCACTGTTTGATACGGCTGGGGTAGTAGTCGGCTTTTTCGCTGGCCAGATCCTGCTCGGTATAGCTCACCATCAACTGCAGTACCTCGGCCCAGCTCATGTGCGGGCAGCCGGTTTTCATCACGTTGGCCAGATTGGGCAGGGAGATGGCGCCGCGCCCGACCATCAGGGCATCGCAACCCGAGACCCTGGCGCAGGCGAGGGCATCTTTATGATCCCAAATCTCGCCGTTGGCGGTGACGGGGATGGGCAGGGCGCGGCGAATGGCGTCCACATACTCCCAGTGGGCGGGGGCCTTGTACCCTTCGCGCTTGGTGCGCGCATGAACGGCCAGCTCGTTGGCGCCCCCCTGGAAGACCGCCTGGGCGTTCTCCAGATAGAGATCCTTGTCGTCGTAACCGAGGCGAATTTTGGCGCTCACCGGCAGATGGGCGGGCACTGCGTCACGTACCGCCTTGACGATGCGGTAGATGGTCTCGGGCTCTTTGAGCAGCACCGCACCGCCCTTGCTCTTGTTGACCGTAGGGGCGGGACAGCCGAAGTTGAGATCGACGCCGGGGGAGCCCAGCTCGATGGCGCGCACGGCGTTCTCGGCCAGCCACTCAGGGTGTTGCCCCAGCAGTTGCACCCGCACCGGGGTGCCTGCGCGGGTTTTGCCATCTTGCAGCAGTTCAGGGCAAAGGCGGTAGAACACCTTGGCGGGCAGCAGCTGATCGACGACCCGGATAAACTCGCTCACGCAGAGATCGTAATCATTGACGGAGGTGAGTACCTCCCGCATCAGGTGATCCAGTACCCCCTGCATGGGGGCCAAAATAACGCGCATAACGGCTTTCCGACGAGAGTGGCAAGAAAAAAGAGCGCAGATTGTAGTGGGGTTGCGGCCTGCTGTCAGCACCCGCTCAAACTCTGTTAGGCTAGAGGGAGATAAATCACGCAAGGAGAAGGAATGAAGCGTTGGTGTCTGATGGCGCTCGGGTGGCTGGCATTTGCCACCGGTATTGTGGGCATTGTGCTGCCCCTGTTGCCGACTACCCCCTTCATGTTGCTGGCCGCCGCCCTGTTTGCCCGCTCATCGCCCCGTTTTCATCGCTGGCTGCTGGCCCATCCCTGGTTTGGCCCGCCCATCGTGGATTGGCAACAGTATCGCGGCATTCGTCGTCAGGCCAGACGGCGCGCCATTATCTTCATTTTGCTCACCTTTTCGGTGTCGCTGGCGGTGGTGCCACTGCTGTGGGTCAAGGGGTTGCTGGTTATCATAATGGTGATCCTGCTCACCTGGTTAATGCGCCTGCCGGTGCTGGAGCCAGTTGCAATGGTGAAGTGAAGTCCCTAAGCTATTGCAGCAATAATGCTATGGAGTCGGCCTGTCATTTTTGCGTGACAGGCTTTTTTATTTCCCGCAGAAGGGAATTGAGAAAAAATGGCCACCCCTGGGTCAAAAAAATAAGCGGTCAACACATGAATCCGGAAACCCTGAAATTTATCGAAGCAAGCATCAAGACCATTCCCGACTATCCGAAGCCGGGCATTCTGTTTCGTGACATTACCAGCCTGATCGAGAACGCCGAGGCCTTCAAGGCCACCATCGATCTGCTGGCCAATCATTATCGTGATCAAGGGATCACCAAGATTGTTGGCACCGAAGCTCGCGGCTTCATCTTTGGCGCGCCGGTTGCCTATGCCATGGGACTGGGCTTCGTGCCGGTCCGCAAGCCGGGCAAGCTGCCGCGCGCAGTGATCGAGGAGTCCTATGCCCTCGAGTACGGCACCGATACCCTGCAACTGCACACCGATGCCATCGTACCCGGTGACAAGGTGCTGGTCGTGGACGATTTGCTGGCGACCGGCGGTACCGTTGATGCGACCGTCAAGCTGATCCGCCGTGCCGGTGGTGAAGTTGCCGATGCGGCCTTCATCATCTCCCTGCCGTCTCTGGGTGGCGATGCCCGCCTGACTGCTGCTGGCATCAAGGTAGTCTCACTGGTCGAGCTGGCCGGCGAGTAATGCCTCTTCGGCCCGATCCTCTGCATCGGGCCTGCATTGAACCGGTGCCCGTACGGGCATCGGTTTGAAAATCAAGCGATCCCTCCCGCTCTCACCGATAGCCGATACAGCCAGCCCGCCATTTGTGTTAGCATCCGGCCTCAATGCCCTGTCTTCCCTGCATGATGGATTTATGAGCTATCAGGTTCTGGCGCGTAAATGGCGCCCCCATACGTTTGAACAAGTGGTAGGCCAGCAACATGTGCTGACCGCCTTGACCAACGCCCTGGATCAGGGACGGCTGCATCACGCCTATCTGCTGAGCGGTACCCGCGGGGTCGGCAAGACCACCATCGCCCGTATTCTGGCCAAGAGCCTCAACTGCGAGCAGGGGATCAGTAGCCACCCGTGTGGTGTCTGCGATACCTGCCGCGAGATCGATCAGGGCAACTTTGTCGACCTGCTGGAGATTGACGCGGCGTCGCGAACCAAGGTGGAAGATACCCGCGAGCTGCTCGACAACGTGCAGTACCGCCCGGCCCGTGGCCGCTTCAAGGTCTACCTCATCGATGAAGTGCACATGTTGTCGCGCCACAGCTTCAACGCGCTGCTGAAAACCCTGGAAGAGCCCCCCCCCTATGTGAAGTTTCTGCTGGCCACCACGGATCCGCAGAAGCTGCCCATTACCATTCTCTCGCGCTGCCTGCAGTTTCATCTGAAGAGTCTGGATCAGACCCAGATCGCCAAGCAGCTCGAATGGGTGCTGGATCAGGAGGGGCAGCCCTTCGAGCCGCGCGCCCTGCTGGCCCTGGCCAAAGCCGCTGACGGCAGTATGCGCGATGCCCTGAGCCTCACCGATCAGGCGCTGGCCCACGGCAATGGTAGCGTGCGCCTCGACAGCGTGCTGGCGATGCTGGGCACGCTCGATCACCGCCATCTGCACCAGCTGTTGGAAGCCATTTTGCGGCAAGATGCCCCCGCGACTATGGCCAAGATCACCGAGATCGCCACTCTGGGCCCCGATTTTGATCAGCTCCACGCCGAGCTGGAAGGCTTGCTCCATCGCATCGCCATGGCGCAGCTGCTGCCTGCCAGTGTGCAGGAGCAGGGGGCGGATGCCGATTCCCTGCTGCAACTGGCCAAGGCGATGAGCCCGGAAGAGGTGCAGCTCTGCTACCAGATCGTGCTGGGTGGCCGTAAAGATCTGCCCTGGGCCCCCGATGGCCGCACTGCGCTGGAGATGACCTGCCTGCGGATGCTTGCCTTTTCGCCACGGCGCGATGCCCTGCATCCGGCCAGCCTCACTGCGCTGCCCCCGTCAATGACGAGCAATACCACTCCGGTAGCCTCCTTGCCGGGAAAGCCCCCGGCCGCTGAATCGGCCACACTGGCACCGATCAGCGGCGCCGTGCCCGCGGTTGATGTCTCCCTGCCTGCGATGACGGATGACATCGGCAACCCCGCCGATAGTCAGGAGGAGGCGCAAGCCGCCGAGCTGTTCAGCCAGCAGGATGAGCTGCTGCGCGAAGCTGCGGGCATGGGGTATCAACCCGAGCCCGCGTTACCACATGCGCAGCCCGATGTGTCTGCGCACTCGGCTGCACAGCCCGCAGATGCTGATGAGCGAGCGTCTGCCGCAGCCGATACCGACTATTCCCGTGGCGAGCCGCTGACCGCCCCCTTCGAGCCCGCGCTCGAAGCGACAGCAACGCCTGTTGCCGCTGCTGAACCGGTATCAGCGGTATCGAGCATGCAAAGCCTGCTTGGCAAGCGAAACATGTTGCGCAGCCGCCAGCGTGGTCAGGATGCCCCGGCAGCGCCCGCACCGCGCGCAGTGCCGGTTGCGCCAGCTCGCCCTGTCGCGCCCGCCGCTGCACCGGTCGTCACCCAACAGCCAGCTCCGGTCAGCCAACCGGCCGGGCAGGGGATGGCGACGATGGGTCACTATGATGATCTGCCGCCAGTGGATCTCTATAACGACAGTTACGAGCCGCAGGGTGATAACGACGATTACGAAGAGTACCTCAATCAGGGCTTTGCCGGGCAGACTCAGGTGATGAGCCACGCTCCCGTCACGGCACCGGCCCAGCCAACCGATCTGCCACCCTGGGATCTCGACGGACAGCCGAGCTATCGACCCGGCGAGCGCAGCGCTGCGGCGCCTGCGGTGACGCCCGCCCCAGCGACCCAGCCGCCCGTTGCCAGCACGGCAGTGGCTGCTGCCCTTGTGACGCAGGATGAGCCCGCTCAGCCGGTGATGGAGACCATCGACTGGGATGAGCTCGAGAGCGACAGCGAGCCGCAAGAGGGAGAGGCGACCCGCCTTATCCCCTCCTCGCTGCTCAATGGTTGCGGTGACCCTTGGGCCGAGTTGATTGCCCACACTCAGGTGGGAGGCCGGCTGCGCCAGTTGGCCATCAACTCGGTGATGACGCGGGAAGGGGACAAGGTACTGCTAACCCTCAAGCCCGAGCAGCGCCATCTGGTGAGCGACAAGGCGCGCGCCGATCTGGCCGAGATCATCGGGCCAGCGCTGGGGCAACCGGTGCAGGTCGAGGTGACGCTTGGTGTGGTGCCTGACAAGGAGACTCCCCTCGAGATCGAACATCGCCTTTATCTAGGGGTGCGCGAGCAGGTGACCCGGGATCTGGAGCAGGATCCCAACGTACAGTTTTTAGTTCAGCGGTTTGGTGCCGTGCTTCATCACGAGAGCATCGAGCCCCTCAACCGCTAAATTTCGTGGCCGGGAGCTTGCTTCCGGTTGAAAAGCAGTTTGGCTGTCCCCATCTAGGACAGACAAGCCCACAGCCCGGCGCTGGATGCCGGATTTCAAGACGAGAGACGACATATGTTTGGTAAAGGTGGAATGGGGAACCTGATGAAACAGGCCCAACAGATGCAAGAGCGTATGCAGAAGGCGCAGGAGCAGCTGGCTCAGATGGAAGTGACCGGTGAAGCCGGTGCTGGCATGGTCAAGGTCACCATGACCGGTAGCCACAGCGTCCGTCGCATCGAGATCGACCCCTCCCTGATGGAAGATGACAAGGAGCTGCTGGAAGATCTGGTCGCCGCCGCTTGCAACGATGCCGTGCGTCGTGTGGAAGAGCAGAACAAGGCCAAGATGGGCGAACTGACCGGTGGCATGCAACTGCCGCCAGGCTTCAAGATGCCGTTTTAAGGCATAAAGCTATTTGGAATCAATGTTTTATGCTTTAATCTGTTGCTCGTGGGTCATATATGGGTCAACAACGCCCAGTTTCTCAGCCAGTTCATTCCTGTAATTAGGATTGTCATTGCTAACCCACTGAGCATAAATGGTGCGGATCATCCCCCAATCTTTATGGCCAAGTTGCTTGGCAAGATAGGCTGGATGAGCACCCGCCATCAGAAGCATTGAGGCATAGCTATGGCGCAGCTGATACGGTTCTCTATGTGTCAGCTGCGCTTTTCTTAGTAGACGTGCCAATAACCCGGAGCCGTAAACAGTTCGGGTCTGATGTATGGCATATTTTCCCTCCCCAAAAATACCTTTCACCTCATCGTTTCTCACCTCTTGTTATGACGTAGATGGATGGTTTCCAAGCGTGGCGGAAGCATGAAGTTTAGTTTGCGCTGTCGTCTTAATATGTTCCTGGCTGCCGGAAGTAGCTCGATCGCCTTGTTACCTACAATGGTTTTGGGTCGTTTGAGTTGACCACGCCGGTCGATGTTGTAGCGAACTTGAAGCAGCCCCATTTTCATGTCGATGTCCTCCCAAGCGACCCACCTTCATTTCATCCGGTCTCATGCTTGTCCAGAACAAAAACTTAATCATCAGAAGATGCTTTTCAACGTCGTATTCAAGAGTCGTGATAGTTCTTTATTGGAGAATTGTTTGTGGTGGTTAACTAAATTCCCCCAACGTTGTAGCAAGCACAGTGATCAAGATCGGTCAGGCCGGAATTTTGCTGTGCGGGGATAGGCTATGGTAAAAGCCGGCATGAAGCCGGCTTGGAAGGATGAACTTGATCTGTTAGTGGGAGGTGGCGCCAGAGGCACCCAGCCCGGTCTGGGAGCGAACGAACTGCGGCAGGAACTTGGCGTGTTCGTCGGCGGCGTTCTGGGAGCTGTCGGTGATGGAGAAGAACCAGATCCCGACGAAGGCCAGCCCCATGGAGAATAGGGCAGGGTATTCGTAGGGGAAGATAGCCTGGGCATGGCCCAGCACTTTCACCCACACGGTCGGGCCCAGGATCATCAGGGTCACTGCGCTCACCAGCCCCAGCCAGCCACCGTAGACTGCGCCACGGGTGGTCAGGCGTGACCAGAACATGGAGAGGAACAGCACCGGGAAGTTGCAGCTGGCGGCGATGGAGAAGGCCAGACCCACCATGAAGGCGATGTTCTGCTTCTCGAACAGGATCCCCAGACCAATGGCAACCACGCCCAGCACCAGAGTCGTCATCTTGGAGACGCGCAGTTCATCGGTCTCGTTGGCCTTGCCCTTCTTCAACACGCTGGCATAGAGGTCATGGGAGACCGCAGAGGCACCGGCCAGGGTCAATCCGGCAACTACCGCCAGAATGGTGGCAAATGCCACGGCGGAGATGAAGCCGAGGAACAGGCTGCCACCGACCGCATTGGCCAGATGGACTGCCGCCATGTTGGTGCCGCCCAGCAGGGCGCCGGTGGCGTCCTTGAAGGCCGGGTTGGTGCTCACCAGCAAGATGGCGCCAAAGCCGATGATGAAGGTGAGGATGTAGAAGTAGCCGATAAAGCCGGTGGCGTAGAACACCGATTTACGCGCCTCTTTGGCATCGCTCACGGTGAAGAAACGCATCAGGATATGGGGGAGACCGGCGGTACCGAACATCAATGCCAGACCGAGCGAGATGGCGGAGATTGGGTCAGCAACCAGGCCACCCGGGCTCATGATGGCGATCCCTTTCTCGTGCACCTTGACCGCTTCGCTAAACAGGGCACCGATATCGAAGTTGACCGATTTCATGACCATGATGGCCATGAAGGACGCACCAGAGAGCAGCATCACTGCCTTGATGATCTGCACCCAAGTGGTGGCCAGCATGCCGCCAAACAGCACGTAGAGCACCATCAGGATACCGACCAGCACCACGGCCACATGGTATTGCAGGCCAAACAGCAGCTCGATCAGCTTGCCGGCACCGACCATCTGGGCGATCAGGTAGAGGGCGACCACCACCAGCGAACCACAGGCGGAGAGGGTACGCACCTCAGTTTGCTTGAGACGGTAGGAGGCGACATCGGCAAAGGTATATTTGCCAAGGTTGCGCAGCCGCTCGGCGATCAGGAACAGAATGATGGGCCAGCCCACCAGAAAACCGATGGAGTAGATGAGGCCATCGTAGCCGGAGGTGTAGACCAGCGCGGAGATCCCGAGGAAGGAGGCGGCGGACATATAGTCACCGGCGATGGCCAGACCGTTCTGGAAGCCTGTGATACGGCCACCGGCCGCATAGTAGTCGGAAGCCGAGCGGTTGCGCTTGGAGGCCCAGTAGGTGATGAACAAGGTGGCGGCCACAAAGACCACGAACATCACGATAGCCGACACATTGAGGGGTTGGCGTTGTACCTCGCCGGTCAGCGCATCCGCTGCCAGCAGGGGGGAGGAGGCCAGTGAGGCCAACAGCAGCCACTTGCCTTTCATGCTTTTTGCGCTCATGACTGCACTCCCTTGAGGATTTTCTGATTCAGCTCGTCAAACTCGCCGTTGGCCCGAAACACATAGATGCCGGTCAACACGAAGGAGGAGAGGATCAGTCCCACCCCGACCGGAATGCCACGGGTGACGGTGGTGCTGTCGCTGAGCGGGGTGCCCAGCCAACCGGGGGCAAAGGCGATGAGCAGAATAAACGCCAGGTAGAGTCCCAGCATCAGAGCCGAGAGGACCCAGGCAAAACGCTGGCGCTTGGCGACCAGCTCCTGGAAGTTGGGATCTTGCTGGATCCTCAGATAGCTTTGCTGTTCCATTGCAGTTCTCCATGACATGAGTGTCAGCGGTGGATGGGGTAACCCCGACGAGCAGGCAATCTGCTCATGTAAGCAAAATGTGAATTAAATGTTATTTCTCGACAATTAGACTTTGGGATAAGTGAGCGGTGAGCCGCAGGTCAGGCGCAGATAGATGAGCGCAGCCGTGGTGGCATCGGCAAGGGCGTCGTGGGCGGGCAGGGATGGGAGTTCAAGGTGGCTGCAGATGGCACTCAAATGGAGGTCAATAGCCGCATCGGGATAGCGGCGATAGAGGTGGTCGTGATAGAGCTGGCTCACCTCGATCCCTCGCTGGGGCAGGGTCAATCCCCACAATTTCTGGCAGGCAAGATTGAGAATGCGCAGGTCGTAGGCGATGTGATAGCCCACCAGTTCGCGCGGGCCGATATAGTCGAGCAGCAGGCGCAGCGCGGCTTCCAGCTCCATTCCCTGTTGCAGATCCTGATGGCGCAGACCGTGGATCACCACAGATTGGCTGGTCAGGCTGGCCGGTGGCTGTACTTTGATGGCGAGGGCCTCGCCGGTCAGCAGCCGGTTGCCCTGAATGCGCACCGCCCCGATGGAGACGATCTCGGCCTGCTCGGGATCGAGACTGGTGGTCTCGAAATCGAGGGCGACCCGTTCATCTTCGGGTGGGGTGGCAAAGAGCGGCGCGAACTCGCCCGTTCGGAACGCGCGGCCATACCAGTAGCGTCGAGCGCGGCTCAACATGGCTATTGTCTCAGACGAAAGTGCAAGGTGAGCCACTGCTGGAACTTCTTCACTTGATGCAGCGCCTGGCGCAGCAGATCACG
The DNA here is from genome assembly GCF_040908355.1 of Aeromonas sp. R2-2. Lineage (NCBI taxonomy): Bacteria > Pseudomonadati > Pseudomonadota > Gammaproteobacteria > Aeromonadales > Aeromonadaceae > Aeromonas > Aeromonas sp. R2-2. Next base: position 12,827 of record NZ_JBFODQ010000073.1, read on the forward strand.
TTCGCTGTGGCTGAGCTCGCTTGTCTGCACCCGACTATTGCCCCCCTTGAGCTGGCTGCGCAGCCTAAGCCGGATAAAGAGCCGGAACGCCTCCGCCAGATTGCTGCCATAGTCGGCGCTGAGCCGCTCGGCGGCCACCAGCGCATCGATACGCCCAAGGGTTGAAGTCTCCAGAATGCCTGCCTCAAGGGCCAGCATCCGGAGGCCGTGTACCAGCGGGAACAGGCCGCCCCGCTTCAGATCCAGCCCTTCCGGTGGCTGCTCCAGCCGGCCAAACAGGGTGAGGGGGGCATGAAAGGCCACTGCCGGTAGCACCATCTCCGCCAGCAGATCCCGTCTGTCCGCCAACTGCTCGCGCAGCGCTCTGGCAACCGGCAGATGCAGTTGGCGATCCCCCGCAATGGGGTGAGCATCGGCCAGGGTGGCGAGCCAGAGCAGCTCATCCTCTTTTGCCGTGGTGCAGGCGCAGGCAATGGCGCTTTGCCACTCGCTGCCTGTTTTCACCCAGGCCGGATTGTTCACCATCACCTGCCCGGGGCACAGCGGGTAGCCGAGTCGCTCCAGCAGACCGCTGAATTCGGCCAGATCGGCTGTCTGGGTGGGCCATGTCAGCCCCTCTGGCAGGATCAGGGCGTTGTCCTGATCGGTTTTTAGGATCTGCTCGCCGCGCCCCTCCGAGCCCAGCATCAGCAGGCAGACCTTATCCTGAACCTCGGGGGGGATCACCAGCGCAAAGGCTTTGGCGATCAGCTGTTCGTTGATGGTGGCGATCAGCTTCATCAAAAAGGCGGTGTGGATCCCCTGGGCAAACAGCGAGCGGGTCAATTGCTGCTGCTCGCGGGCCACCGCCTCCAGCGCCGGCAGGCTGTCGGCGCGGGCGATACGCAACGTCAGCACGTGGGAGTGAGTAGAGAAGAGCCCCAGCACCTGAGTCAGTTGCAAGATGCCCGCCACCTCGTTGCCACGCCACACCACCAGTCGCTTGATGCGATGGCGGGTCATCAGCAGCAAGGCATCAAACAGATAGCTCTCCAGCGGCAGACCAATCAAGGGCGTGGGAGTCAGCACAGAGAGGGGGGCCGTCAGCGGCAATCCCTTGAGGGTCAGGGCATGGAGCAAGGTCTTGCGGGTTGCCAGCGTGAGGGAGCCGTCGTGGGCCGGGTAGAGCAGGCAATCGGTCCCCTTGCTCACCATGGCTTCAGTGGCTGCCAGCAGTGACAGCTTGCTGTCGACGATAAGCGGTGCCTGCAGGTGGCCCGGTTCGATGCGGGTCAGGATAAATTCAGCCAGATTCTTCTGACCCAGTTGTTCGCGCTGCTCCTGCTGGCGCTGGCGCTCGGCCAGATTGGCGGTGAAGTAGCTGGCAAACTGCGGATCCTGCTCACAGAGCGCCAGAAAGGTGTGGCGAGGGATGAGTTGGCAGAGGCTATCTTCCAGCGCGGTGAAGCGGTGGCGGCAGCGGCCGTCAAACTGGGCGCGCACATCGAACAGATCATCGACCCCGTAATCACCAAACTGGTGGTGAGGTGCCGACTCTTCCACCGCCCCCTTGATGACGAGATAGAGGCCGGGAGGCTCGTCCCCCTTCTTGAGCAGAATATCGCCAGCGCGAAAATAGCAGAGCGAGAGGTGACGGGAGAGCCGCTCGCGCGCCTCCTCATCCAGTCTGTCGAACGGTGGTCTGGCAAAATTGAACAGGGTTGACATGACAGCGTCCTCTGCTGGCTTGCGGCACTCATGCAGCTCCCAGTGTGACAAAGGGAGGGGGAGGCGACCAGCCGACTTTAGTCTCAGCTGTACCGCCTGTTCACACTCTGATAACGTGGTGGTATGACCAGTGAGTCAGTTTCAGGGATCAAGGAGAGGACAAGGGAGATGGAAAAACCAAGGACCAAGTGCGAGATCCACGACGGGATTGCCGAAGTGATGTTGACGCGGGGGGACAAACTCAATGCGCTGGACCGCGCCATGTTCAGTGCTATCGACGAGACGCTGACACAGCTCGCCCGGCACAAGGGGCTGCGGGCGGTGATCCTGCACGGCGAGGGGCGGGCCTTCTGCGCCGGACTGGATGTGAAATCCATGCTCAAGCAGCCAGTGGCGGCGCTCGATATTCTCAAGCGCGAGGCGGATGAGGCCACCAATCTGGCCCAGCGGGTCGCCTATGGCTGGCACCAGCTGCCGGTGCCGGTGATTGCGGTGACTCAGGGGGTCTGTTTCGGCGGTGGTTTGCAGATCGCCCTCGGGGCCGATTTTCGGTTCACTACCCCCGATTGCCGCTTCTCGGTGATGGAGATCAAGTGGGGGATCATTCCCGATATGAGTGGCTGCGTCACCATGCGCAACCTGATGGGACTGGATACTGCCATGGAGCTGGCCATGAGCGGGCGCGAGCTCGATGCCATCGAGGCCAAAGCTCTTGGGATGGTGAGCCGAGTCTGCGCCGATCCGCTGGTGGAGGCGCGGGAGTTTGCCCGCACCCTGATCACCAAGTCGCCCGATGCCCTGGCGGGGATCAAGCAGCTCTACAGCCAGGCCTGGGCCCGCAGTGACGAGGCGATGCTCAAAGAGGAGACCCGCCTGCAAAAGCAGATCCTGGGGCGACCCAATCAGTGGCGGGCCACCCTTAACAGCCTGTTTCGCTGGCGGCTGCCCTTCGGGCCGCGCCGCAATCCGCTCTGACTGCGAGCTGCACGAGCGATCTACGGCATGCCCGACTACCTGGGTGGCTTGCAGTCGGCCCTGCTCAACCAAGATGCCACCCTGTTTCGGCGCAAGTACTTCCTCAACGGCGCCCATATGGGGTTCATCTTCTACGCCACCGACCCGAACATGGATGACGACACCGAGGAGGAGATGAAGGCGATGATTGCGAGCAGCAAGGGTGTAGGGAACTTCCGCTCCATGTTCGTCAACATCCCGGACGGCAAGCCCGATGGCATCAAGCTCATTCCGGTGGGGGATATCGCCACCAAAGACGAGTTCGCAGCCATCAAAGGGATCACCGCCCAGGATGTATTGACCTCTCACCGTTTCCCGGCGGCGCTGGCCGGTATCATTCCGACCAATGGCGGGGGAGGGCTAGGGGATCCCGAGAAGTACGATGCCACCTATGCCCGCAACGAAGTGCGCGAGCTTATGCAGGATGCCATCAACAGCGCGGGACTCCCGTCTCCCTGCGGGCCGATTTTCGGGAGAATATCGGTTCAACTGTGTAAACAAACAGTATTTGCTATGGCAAGATAGGCTGTTGATTTGGATAGAAAAGGGGGCGTAATGCGGGTTTATTGCAAAGTGTGTGGCCAGCGGGGCCGCATTACCAAGACCAATCGACTGAGTGATGATGTCTCGGATCTCTACTGCCAGTCCACCGATGCTGAGTGTGGCCACAGCTGGGTGGCCACCTTGTCGTTCGCCCACACCCTAAGCCCTTCGGCCAAGACCACCAACCAGCTGGTGCTGAGCTTGATGGGGTCACTGACGCCAGAAGGACGACAATTGGTGTTGCAAGGGCTGAGTGGATCGTAACAAGCTGGAGTTCAGAGCCGCAGATGTATGGAGTCCATCATTGAATATCTATCAACTGTCAGGTCTGACAGGGCAGGTGGCATAGGCGAGGCTACAGTTACACCAGAGCATCTGGAGTCTGTATGTGTTCATGGTTTCATATTTAAAGCCCCCTCTCCGAGGTAATGCAAGTCAGTTAAGATCATTTGAGTCCCAACCCGCGGGTATAAGGGCTAACGAGTGAGGGAGACATGATGCCTCCCTCTTTTTATTGCATGCCAGTCAGGGCAAGGGTTGGAGCCAAATTGACTCTTTAATCATGGAGTTACTTTTGATATTCAATATCTCGAATATTTAGTCATGAAAGCGCTTAACTGACTGGCATTACCCTCTCCGAGGTGGCTTTGTTTTGTCTGGCGTTCAGAGCCCCCCTTTGCATCTGAGATGTGTAATTGTGACCCAGCATCGTCTGCACTCTTTATGTGTCGATTTCTATTCGGGTGAAAGACTGCTGGCTGCCAGCCGACCACCCGCCAGCACTGGCCGTGCCCAAGATAGAGGAACCATTTTTCGATCCTTCACTTGTCGTAAGTTCCTTGGGGGTCGCAGGATAACTCCATTCTATACGGCCATAGTGGATTATCGTTCTCCATTCACCCCATGATGCTGAGTAGCATCAAGAATTTGCTCGACAGATAAACTTTGTACTCACCAAATGTGTCTGCGTTTGGTACCATGCTCACGTGAATCCAGCTTGTCAAAGAGAATCATAACCTATTCATGATTATCTTTTACTCAAATTCGGATAAAAGCAGTATGTCGGGTGTTGAAACTATGTACGGTAGCTATGTTATTTGGACATAAGTTAGGAATTGAAAAAACCTATAATAGGTGCGTATTTACAATCGGTGGCTGGAATTGTTTTTTCCATATCTCCTCCACATGCAGTTGGTCGGTTCATGCTTTTAATATTTAAATGTTGTTGAGTTAATAAAGTAGGGGTTTTGATATATGGATCCGTTAATTATAAAGTTCACAAAAGAACAACACGAGATAAGTGACACTAAATTCTACGAGTGCTGCGAATTAATATTGATAAATCTTGAGTGTAACCCGGTTAAGTTGTTGGGGTTTGAAAAATATTTCGACTTATGTGATGAAATTAATTCGACCCTGCGTGAAATAAAAAAAGAACCAGGTTTTTCTTCATTTTTTACATTTCAAGAATCTATTAATATATATGATTCTTACACTGGGATACTACCAAGAATATCAATGTATGAATACTTTTTGCAATTTGAGAGTGATAAGCTTAAATATCATGAAATGTGTTGCGATCATCATTTTATGTATGTGATTGTAGAGTTTAACAAGAATGCTGAAAGGCAAAGGATACTAGATCGCATTGTCAAGGAGTTAATTTGTGTTTATCAAGCATTCAAAATTCATAGTGCATTTTTCTGTTCAATAGATAATAGAGATTTTGCATCTTATCATTTACGTTGTAATTCAATTTCAGAGAGCTTTGCTGGAAACAAGATAGAAGTTAAAAAACTGGATGTAATTAATGTTAATGATGAGCATAAGGTTCAACCACCATCTTCTGAATTATCGATCGAAGACTTTGTTGATTATGTAAATGATTCAGTGGAAAAGATATTCTATGATAATCCACTTCATGCGGCCAAATTTATATTGCAAGATGAAAGAGAATACAAGTACTTAAGAGAGGAATATGTTCCACTGAAAGCTTACATTTTAATGAATGGTTATAGTGATGGTGTTGTCAAACTTGGCAAAGAAGTTGAGCCTTGGGATGCGATAATATCTCATGATGGTTTATGTGAAGTGATTGAAATAACCCAAGCATTACCCGATTTTGAACACCTTACTAGGAAAGAATTAGCATCTAAAATGTTCGGTGTCAAAGGGATGAGTTTACTGTCGCGAAGTAGGCAACAAGCCGCATTAGATTATTTCCCTAGATATATTATTAATGCCATTAATTATAAGCACCAAAAGAGATATGATGAGCCAAGAGTGTTGTTGGTTTGCATATTGTTTGAGTTTTTACAGGATGATAATGAGTTGCTTGATTCAGCGCTTAAGTATGTTAAGGAAAATACTAACATAGGAAATTTTAAATCAATTTACTTAGTTATAGATGGAAAAATATGTATTAAATTGCATTAATTAAATTATCAATATAGTGTGCAAATTTAGTTATTACAAGACACCGGTCTCAAACCGGTGTCTTGTTTACGCTATTTTAGGTCGCACTTCCTTCGGTATCAATTTTAGACCCTTCTTGAACCTGCTGTAGGGTGCCTGTCCCTTCATCATCCTGCTTTGATGTGGCCACTCTAGGTAGCTATCTAGGTCTGTCTGCATCATTACTCCAAGTTTCTGTTCCAGTTGTCATGATCAATCTCGCTTGTACGGAATGAATGGCCTATCTACACGCCGAGCGTTACGAATCTAACTTAAATGCACTTGTTAAGTGCGTGCCAGACTTGCTTTATTTCTAACCACTTCCAAGCTTCAGACACCAACTTTTGAATAAACTTTATTAATTCATCTTCATCATGAGTAGCAATCATTTGTGGAGAAGAATGCATATTTAGTAATGAATAATCAGTGATGTTATAAATTTTATATCCAGTAACACCTAATTTAAAATTCTGCATGTTATAATATGCCTGTTGTAGATAGTAATGTAATACTATAGCTTTATGTCCTTCATTGGCGTTAAACCCATACTTAAGGAAGCCATAAGGATGATCTTCTGATGGATCAGTAAGAAGTTTATAAAATCGGTACATTTTAATTAGCTTTACCTCAAGCGCCTCAACTTGTATGTGGCGAAAGTCATCACGTGCGCTTTCAGCAAAGCACTCTAATGAGGTAAGTGTTATATTGCTTTTTGAAGCTTGTTTAATAGCGCCGGATTGGAAGGCTGTTTTAGATACGAGAATTCCTCTATCAGCACCTACATCGTCAACTATAGCTTGAAGTGCTAGTACTTTTTCTTTGGGGATCGCAGTGTCCCAATATTTACACTCAACAATCCAAGTGGATTTAATACCGAACTTTTCAAAAGTTACCAGAACATCAATATCATGCTCTCCTCTTGCGCCTTCCAATTTTTCTTCGACAAGAGCTTTACAACCCAACGCTCGAAATACATTCGCTGTTTCTTCTTGATAAGTTCGCCAATTCAAATTAATAACTCCATATTTAATGGCCATGAGAGCTTAATAGTGATTAAATTGACGCCAGTATAAATTCTCTTATGTAGAAATCAATATGATTCAGTGTCACTTTTGTATTATCCATAGATGATTTAATGTGAAGTGATATTATTACTGACGTATTTCAATTGTCTCGACGTCTTTGTTTGACTTCCCTTGGCGCAGTATGCGGTTATCTTGTTATTCATATCAACACCTCACTGTAGTCGTCCTGTTCTTGTACCCACTTGGTCGCATCCAGCCATTCCAGCACCCTCCACATCTCTGACTGATAGGGCTCCGGCAACATCTCGATCCAGCGGTGCGCCCCGGTGTGGCCTTGTGCCTGGTAGACCTCGCCGCACAACTCAACCAGCATCGGCCAGTCCGGATCGCCTTCCGGCACTGCGTATTCATCCGGCAGGTCCTGTTCTATTGGCCCCAGGCCCTCTGGCATCCAATCTGGTTCGCTTGGTAGCGATCGACGTGACTGCAACTGTCCGTTCTCCAGCCAAAGGGTGAAACCATCCTCCCTTACGCTGGCACCAGCCCGCAATCGGTCAATGGAGAAGGGCGATAACCCCCATTGTTTCCTCATGATCTGGTCTGTGAAGGCATCAGGATCCGGTAGCGTACAGTTATTGTCAGAGCTTCAAGGTGCCGGGCTGTCGCCCGTCTTAACCCCAACCCCCCTCGCTGCTGCCTCGGCGGCTTTCCTGGCTTCATGGGTGCCGGCGGGCACAATTTCCCACCCTTGCAGGCGGGTCTTGATGCCCAGGCGAGCGGAGGTAATGCCCATCAGGCGCTTGATGTCTTCGCCATAGCTGTTGGCCTGCTCCTCGATAAGGTGGGCCAGCTTGATAGGGTGTTCGGCTCGGGTGGCCAGTGCACCGCCCATGGCGTGCAGATAGCAACGAAAGATGCCGTTATCTGCGGCAAAGCGGGCCGCCTCAAAGCGCGGGTCTTGCAGCACGGGCTTGGGTGGGCCAACCAGTTCGGCATTCTTCTTGGCGTTGCTGATGCGGCGCAGCTCGCGCCATACCCCGACCGGGGCGCCCCCGATCTGCTGGAAGGTGCGAATGCCCCACCAACTGGCCCAAGCCACGGCATGCAAGGCGCCCTCATCGGCGGCGGTGCCAGCCTCTTCGTCATCGTCCAGGTAGGCGCCGTCGATGTTCTTGGCAATGTATTTGGCGATATAGCCCGCAGCATCCCCCTTGGCCGGGTCTATCTCTTTCCAGTCAAAGCGGGGAGTAAAGTCGGTAAAGGGTGGGGCGCCCTTGATATCCCGTACCAGCTCTTCGTGGTCATCGGTCAGGGCATAGCGTTGCAGGATGCCGATCACCTGGTTGCGTTCTTCCGGGCGCATAAATAGCAGCAGGTGCCAGTGCGGGGGGCCGTCGTGGTGAGCCTCGCACACGCGAAATCCATAAACGGGCGCGTTCCGCCGTTTGAGGGCGGCCACTTGATATTTCATCAGACGATGACATACGCCCACTTTGTACCGGATTATCTGAATGATGCGGTCCGCTTTAACCCGCGGGAAAACCATCTTAAACCAGCTTGATCTTCCTCGAGAATGGGCCGAAAAAAGTGTCCACATTTTGCCAATTTTGGTGTCTTTTCACGTCCCAAAGTGTCCCTTTGTGTGGCACTTAACTCTTTAATTTAAATGCAACTAATTGAAATTAAAGAAATAAAATGGCAGCCGAGGCTGCCATTTTTATTGATGTCTTATGTCGTTCTGGTTCAGGAGGTCTTGCGATCCTGATCCGGCTCGAACTGATGGCCCGATTTCTCCCGCTCCAGGTTCTCTTCGGAGCGTTTGCCCACCCAGTAATCGGCGTTCTTGATGCCGAGCTTCTCCGGGTGGAATACGGGGTCAATCCCTTGTGCCTGCTGCGCTTCATAATCCTTCAGACAGGTGAAGGCGGTCTTTTGCAGCAGCAGAATGGCGATGATGTTGAGCCATGCCATCAGGCCGACCCCGATATCACCCATGCCCCACGCCAGATCTGCAGTCTTGACGGTGCCGTAGACAGTGGCAGCCATCAGCGCAATCTTCAGCAAGAAGGTGAGCCAGGGGCGATTAATCTTGCGGTTGATGTAGGCGATGTTGGTTTCGGCGATGTAGTAGTAGGCAACGATAGTGGTGAACGCGAAGAAGAACAGCGCGATGGCCACGAAAATGCTGCCAAAGCCCGGCATCATGCTCTCCATGGCGGTCTGTACATAGCCCGGACCTGCTGCGATACCGGCAATACCCGTGTAGATGGCGGCGCCGTCCGGCCCTTGTACGTTATAGAGACCGGTGATCAGCAGCATAAAGCCGGTGGCGGAGCAGACGAACAGGGTGTCGATATAGACGGAGAACGCCTGCACCAGACCTTGCTTGGCCGGGTGACTCACTGCCGCAGCAGAGGAGGCGTGCGGCCCGGTACCCTGGCCCGCTTCGTTGGAGTAGACCCCGCGTTTTACCCCCCACATGATGGCCAGACCCAGAATGGCACCGAAACCGGCATCCAGACCGAAGGCGCTCTTCCAGATCAGCAGGATCACGCCCGGCAGCTGGCCGATATTGAGGGCGATGATGACGCAAGCCACGATGATGTAGCCCAGCGCCATAAAGGGCACCACGGTACTGGCGAAGCTGGCGATACGCTTGACGCCGCCGAAGATAATAAAGCCGAGCAGCAACGCCAGACCGGCGGCGGTGACGTTCGGATCGATATTAAAGGCGGTCTGCAGACTGGAGCCGATGGAGTTGGCCTGCACGCCCGGCAGCAGCACGCCGCAGGCGAAGACGGTAGCGATGGCGAAGATCCAGGCGTACCACTTCATGCCAAGTCCTTTCTCGATGTAGAAGGCTGGGCCGCCGCGGTATTCACCGTTGATCTTCTCTTTGTAAACCTGACCCAGGGTGGACTCCACGAAAGCAGAGCTGGCGCCGAGGAAGGCGACCATCCACATCCAGAACAGGGCGCCCGGGCCACCGAAGGTGATGGCGGTGGCCACACCTGCGATGTTACCGGTACCCACGCGACCGGCCAGGGTCATGGCCAGCGCCTGGAAGGAGGAGACACCGGCATCGGTGCTCTTGCCATCAAACATCAGGCGCACCATCTCTTTGATATGACGCAGTTGCAAAAAACGGGTACGCAGGGAGAAGTAAAGACCGACCCCCAGACACAGGTAGATGAGCGCAGGGCTCCAGATTACACCATTGATGGCATTGACGATTTCATTCATGTACAACAACTCCTTTGTTGTGTTTGTGGCGCTGTCTTGGCGAGATCTTGGCCTCGCTCTCTGTCACTGTTTTCGGCCCTATTTGTTAACAATCCAGTTAACAAATGAGCACGAGGTTGAGGGGTTAAGCAGAGCGCAAACACGCGCCATGCATGGCTTGTAACATATCGAGTTGTATCGGTGCTTCCCAGCGAAAAATGTTGCCTTGTTGCAAATTTGTGAATTGACAAGGGTGGGGGGATAATGGCAGGCAGCGTTTTCTATGAGTAAAGATGAGATCCTCCTTGTTGATCTGCGCCAGACAATGTGACGGGCGTAACACAATGGAAAGCAAACATGAGGCCAACAATGAAAAATGATCCTGAGACGTTGACGATCCGCCCCCCTGAAGCCGACGACGGGAGCGCCATCGCCCACCTGTTCAGCCAATTGGGGTATCCTGCCGAAGGCGCTGACGTGACGGCGCGCCTGTTGACGCCGGATCCCGCGAGCGTTGTGTTGCTCGCCTCCCAGGGCGACAAGGTGGTCGGCGTGCTGGTGTGGCACAAGCTGGCACCGCTGCATGTTGCACCAGCTTGGGGCCTGATCTCGGCGCTGGTTGTCGATGAAGGGGCAAGAGGGGCGGGAGTGGGCGCAGCCTTGCTCAAGGGCGCCGAAGCGATGGCGCGGGCCGCAGGTTGCGCCCAGCTGGAGCTATCCAGCAGCCTCAAGCGCGAGGCGGCTCACCGTTTCTATCTGGCGCAGGATTATCAGGAGCGGCCGAAACGGTTCGTCAAACTGTTATGACCTGTTTTTGGCATCAAAAGAAGGAGTAGGCGTGCTGGGATGGTTCAAATGGCTGGGTGGTCGCCCGCAAACGTCCATGAGTGAGGATGAGTTGGCGCTGTGGCGTCAGGCGCTGGCGGCTGTGCCCATCTTGCAAGGGCTCAGTGACACCGAGCAGACGACGCTTATCGGCTTGGGGCAACAGCTACTCAAGCGCAAGACCCTGACCCTGATCGGGGTAGAGCTCAGCCCACGCCAACAGGCGGTACTGGCGCTGCAGGCGGCGTTGCCTATTCTGCACCTCGGCCTTGACTGGTATCGCGGCTTTCACGAAATCATCATCATTCCCGAGCCCGTGACCCGGCGCCAGGAAGTACAGGATGAGTTCGGGCTGGTGAGCGAGTTTGAAGAGGAGAACGCCGGTGAATCCTGGCCGCAAGGGCCGCTGGTGCTGGCCTGGAGCGAACTGCAGCAAGATGGCGACTGGGATGGCTTTAATCTGGTGATCCACGAGCTGGCCCACAAGCTCGACATGCTAGGCGGTGAGGCGGATGGAGCACCGCCGTTGCCTGGGCCGATGAGCAGCCAGCTGTGGCAGCAGGCCTTTCAGGCCGCCTTCGATGAGTTGTGCCAGCTGCTAGATCGGGATGAGGTAACTGCCATCGATCCCTATGCCGCCGAACATCCCGCCGAGTTTTTTGCCGTCAGCTGCGAGTGTTTCTTTACCGATCCGCTGCGGCTGCAGCAGGTCTATCCCGCGGTATACCGGCAACTGAGCCAGTTCTTTAGCCAGGATCCCGCACAGCGTTTCCCCGCAACCCGCTTGCTGGCGGGGGAGGTGGACGTCGACGTCGAGTCACTTGACTGATAATCGATCTGTTGAACGGTTATTCGAGATAGCAAAAAGGCACCCGAGGGTGCCTTTTTCACAATCTGAGTGGCTTGCCTATCAGGCAGCGGCTTTCAGCTGTACTGCGGCGGCTTTCTTGTGATCGCCGATCGGCATTACGGTGCGGCCGAACTGCTCGTTGATCACGGTGGCCATGGCCAGGTAGATGGCGCTGGCGCCACAGATGATGCCTTCGAAACCGGCGATGGTGCCGATCAGGGTGCTGCCAGTGAAGTCACGGGCGGCCAGCAGGAAGAACAGCACGGTCAGGGAGGCGAACACGAACTGCTTGGCGCGCGGGTAGTTGATGGTGCCAACCAGCATGAACAGGGTGAACATGCCCCACATCAGCAGATACCAACCCATGTAGGCGTGCGGAGTGGCTTCGGCCAGACCCATGGTCGGCATGATCAGCAGGAACACCAGGCTCAGCCAGAACAGGCCGTAGGAGGTGAACGCAGTCACACCGAAGGTGTTGCCACGCTTGTATTCCATGATGCCAGCGATGATCTGGGCGATGCCGCCGTAGCACAGGCCCATGGCCAGGATCATGGCGCTGATGGGGAAGAAACCTGCATTATGGATGTTCAGCAGGATGGTGGTCATACCGAAACCCATCAGACCCAGAGGGGCAGGGTTGGCCAATTTTTCGCTCACGTGGCGTTCTCCAAAAATAGAGGTGGGGGTTAACAAAAGACGCGCGATTTTAGGCAGGCTGTGGCGCGCCCGCAAGGGGGCAAGGGGGATAAATCGTAAAAAAACTACGTGATTATTTGCATCAGAGGCCAAATGCTCACCAAGACAGGCTATTTGGTGAGCAAAAGGTGTCAAAATAGTTGAGGGGTTGTATTTTTATTACGCATTTGCGCAGTGCGGCGGCCTTACTGATCCAGTGTCAGGATCACTTTGGCTTCCTTGTCCTCTTCCTTGACCTGGCTGTCGAGCACGAACAGCCGCTCCGGGGCGATCCCCTGGCTGTCGACCAGAAACTCCTTGGTGTTTTGCGCCCGGCGCATGGCGAGATTGCGCAGGGATTTGGCGGTGATGAGCTGCTGATCCCGTAGCAGGATCACCGCCTGGGCCCGCAGTGCCGCGCTCTCTTCATCCAGATGGAGCCGATCGGCCAGGTCATCCAGATCTTCGCCAAAGCGCTCTTCATAGGCTTGGGCCAGCGCCTCTTGCAGGGCTGAGTCCTGTTCCAGCAGGTCGAGATCCGCCTGATTGCCGGTGAGCTTGGCCAGTACCCGCTCCAGCTTTTGCCGTTGCAGGATGGGGCACTCCTCGCTGAAGTTGACCTTGCCGCGAATGTTCATGCTGAGCTTGGGTCTATCCTTGAGGGCCTGCGCCAGCTTGACCAGTTTCTCCTGCTGGGTGGGGGTGAGATCGGGATCCCCCGGCAGGAAGGGAAGTTCGTCGAGATCTTCGGTGCCATCGGCCAGCGAGGCGAGCAGGGAGAAGGGGGAGGTGATCGCCTTGCTCAGGGTGTTGCCCAGCACATCCCAGAAGATATTGCCGATGCTGAAGTCCGGTTGATCGAGATCCCCCTTCACCTTGAGGTTCATCTGTATCACCCCGTTGGCATCGCTTAGCAGGGCGATGGCCAGCCCCAGCGGCAGATCCTTGGCCTGATCGCTCTTGATCTTCTCGCCCAGTTGCAGCTTCTTGATGGTGATGTCGTTATCCCCCTCCAGCCGGTTGCCCTCCAGCTTGTAGTGCAGCTTCATGGAGAGCTGCCCCTTGTCGATGGCATAACCGGCATAGGTGCCCGAATAGGGGGTAAAGGTGGTGAGCTCCAGATTGTGGAAGGCCACCGCGATGTCGAGGATCGGGTTGGCGACCAGCAGGTTGGTACCGCCGCGAATGGTCACCGGCGCATAGCGATCCACCTTGCCGTTGAAGGCGAGATCGGAGCGTTGCCCCGGAATATTGCTGATATGGCGACTTTGGCCGCCCAGCGAGGCGATATCGGCCACAAAATCCTGACTCAGACTGCGATCAGCAAAGCGCAGGTTGCCCTGCTCGGTGCGCAGCTGGTCGATGGTGAAACGAAAGTCGGGAGCCTTGCTGCCTGCCTTTGCTTCAGTACTTTTTGCTGCCGCCGGTTGCGGCAACAGCAGCTGTTGCAGGTTGGTGGTGCCATCCTCGTTGATCTCGATGCGGGCGAAGGGCTTGTTCAAGGCAATGTCCTTGATCCGCATCTGCTGGCTGATGCCGTCGTACGTCAGACCGGTGAGAGCCAAGGTGTTGAACTCCAGCAGCCGCTGATTGTCTGCCCGATCGACCACCTTGAGCCCGTTGACATCAAGCCCCCCCTGCAGGGTCAGCTTGCTGAGATCTCCCTGGGTGGTGGTGGCGAGATCAAGTCTGGTCTTGCTGCTCAGCAGCCCGTTTTGCACCTTGATGCGTACCAGATCGGCCAGATAGGGCTGTGCCAGCGTCAGGGGCAGCCCCTGCTGGTTGATGTCGCCGCTTAAGGTGAAAGGAGTCAGGGTCAGTTGGCCATCAAAGGCGAGGGGGCTGCTCTGGTTGAAGTGGGTGGCCAGAGTCAGTTTACTCGGTTGCTCCCCCTTGCTGCCCAGTGGCCCCAGCGCCAGCTTGAGGCCGGAGAGCTGGCGTGCCTGCGGTTTGCCGCTGCTCGATTCGGTGAGGGTGAGATCGCCCTTGTCGATAAGGATCTGCTTGATCTGCCACTGCCAGGGTTTGTCTGGCGTATGTTGCTTGCCGTTACCGGCGGTCTTTGCTTGTTGTGCCGACTTGGGCGCCGCATTGTTGGCCACCTCGTTTGCGGCGTGGGCCCCTTTGGCGGGTTTGGCGGGGGCCTGTTCAATCAGCAAGTCCGCCAGATCCAGCTCCTGCTGTGGGTTGAGGGTGGCCTTGAGCAGGGGCTGTTGCAGGTTCACCTTGCCGATCTGGAGCGACTGTTTCTGGCCATCGACAGCCAAATCGCTAAGGGCCAGCTGGCCGAAGCGTGCAAATTCGTCGCCCTTGTGTTTTTTAAGCTGCCAGTTGTCCAGGGTCAGCTTGCCTTTGGACAATTGCCACAGCACCCCTTGCTTGCCCTCTTTAAGCTGGTATTCCACCTCTGCATTGGCGTGGCCCTTGGCCAGATCCAGCTTGAGATAGGGTGCCCAGAGCGGGGCGAAGGGTTTCAGGTCGACCTGTTTGAGGCTCGCTTTGCCCTGACCCATGCCGCTCATCACAGCGAGTTTGCCATGAGCGGCGAGGCTGCTTTTGCCGTTGATGGTGGCGCTCAGCTGATAGGCGGTCGGGTGATTTGCCTCGGTGCGCAGGTTATCGAGCTTGAGGGTCACTTTTTCCAGATTGAGGGGCGGCAACCAGCCGGGTTCGCTCTCCTTGCGCTGATCCTGATAGCGCACATGCCCGTCAGTGACATTGACACTTGCAATATCGACCAGCAGTGGGGCGCTGGCTGTTTCGGGCTCGTGGGAGGGCGCAGGGGCGAGCAGGGTCGCTAGCGCATCGGTCAGATTGAGCCGAACATCCCCCTTTTTGTCTGCCAGCCGTTGCAGCTGCACCACGGGTTTGGTCAGGGTGACGGCGGAGAGCACGACCCCTTTCTGCTGCCAGCTGGCTTGCAGGTTTGGGGTGATAAAGAGCTGCTCAAAACGGATGATAGGCTGCTGTTTGGCATCGAGCAGGGCAGTCGCGCCGAGGGTGAGAGAAGGGTTGCGCAGACCTACGTCAATTTCCCCCAGCGTCAGCTGCAGGCCGTAGTGCTCGGCCAGCCAGCCGGGCAGATAGCGCTGGATCAGACGGGGGGTTTGCCACAGCAGCAGAGTGATCAGGATAAGAAACAGCAGGAAAGCGTAGGCAAGGTAGCGCAGCAAGCGGAGCTTGGGGGACGCGGGCTCGGTGGTGTTCATTTGGTGCACTCCCATTTGGTTCCCGCCATGGTACAGAAAAGCTGGATAGTAATCATGGGGTTGCGTGCTGTTGTACGCCGTACTTTGTCCAAAGGCGATTCAGTTCCCCCTTTTGTTGCAGCGCTGCCAGCCACTGTTCCAGCTGGGCAGGGGTAATGGGGGCCTCAGGGTGAAGGATGGCGCGGTGTTGATATCGTTGATCCCATTTCTGCGAGATCAGCAACTGGTCGGCGGTGTCGGGGTGGGCCAGCAGATACTGGTTAAGGTAGGAAACGTTGAGAATGGCTACTTCACCACGCCCTTTGAGTAGCGCTTGCAGGGCGCTGACGTTGTCCTTGACCAGGGTGATATTGAGCTTGCGCTGCAGGTAGACGGGATCGGCATTGAACTGGCCAACGCCGTAGTGGTAGCCGGTCACCCCGATAAGATGATGCCGAGAGGGGTCATCGAAAAAGCGCTGATCCCGACCCACTTTGTTCAGGGCCACATAGACCTCGCCACCACCGAGGAAGGGGGCTGTCATCTTGAATTTATCTGTGTCCCAGCCCCACTTGGTGTCTTCAAACAGCATCAGCGAGAAACGGCCCAGATCGAGCGCCTTGTAACGGTTGGCGGCCGAGGTGGGAACAAACACGAATCTTACCTCTTGCTGGATCTCGTTTAGCTTGGCGATGAGGTCCAGCGTCAGCCCTTCATAGCGGGAATCGGAGAGTTTGACCACAAAGGGGGCATAGGGGTATCCGCCAACCTTGATGAGGGGATGGCTCCAGCCTGAGAGGCTGAACAAGAGCAAAAACCAGCACCAATATCTCATGGGATCCCCAGGGCAATAGCTTGCTCCCAGATTCGGTTAATCTGCGCCAGTTTTCAAGCTGTTAAGGGAATTAACACAGCGCTGTTCGGCGGCCTCCAGCTCGGCCATCACCATCTGGATATCCTCCAGTTGCTGGCGCAGGGCGCCGCGTTTTGCCTCGATCAGCTGGATCATGGAGTGGAGCTGGGTTTTGCTCGATTTGTCGGTGTCGTACATATCGAACAGCTCGCGGATCTCGGCCAAGCTAAACCCCAGCCGTTTGCCGCGCAGGGTCAACTTGAGCCGGATCTTGTCCCGATGGCTGTAGATGCGGGTTTGCCCCTCCCGCAGCGGGGTGAGCAGCCCCTCATCCTCGTAGTAGCGGATGGTGCGCGGCGTGACATCGAATTCGTGGGCCAGCTCCGAAATGCTGTAGGTGATCTCCTTGCCGGGCAGGGAACGGGACATGGTCATGACTCCTGTTGCTGGGCGTGTGGCTGGCAGAGGCGGGCGCGCAGCCGCTCGGCATTGGCGTGCAGGGCCTGACCGACCCTTGAGCCGTTGGGGCGGCCGAGCTGCTCGCTCACCCACTGGCCGGTGGCCGCCAGTTTGTCGAGATCCACCCCGGTCGTCATGCCAAGGCCGTGCAGCAGGTAGACCACCTCTTCTGACGCCACATTGCCGGAGGCGCCCGGCGCATAGGGACAGCCGCCAAGGCCTGCCACCGAGCAGTCGATGGTGCGAATGCCGCGCTCCAGCGCGGGCAGCAGGTTGGCCAGACCCTGGCCGTAGGTGTCGTGAAAATGGACCGCGAGTCGCCCCGCCGGGATCTCGTGCAGTACCGCATCCAGCATGGGCGCCACCGTACCCGGGGTGCCGACGCCGATGGTGTCCCCCAGCGAAATTTCGTGGCAGCCGAGATCCAGCAATTGTTCGGCCATGGCGGCGACCCGTTTCGGGCGGGTCGGGCCATCGAACGGGCAGGCGATGACGGTGGAGAGGTAGCCGCGCACCTTGATGCCGAGGCGGCGAGCTTCCTGCACCAGCGGGGCGAAGCGCACCAGCGACTCCTCCACGCTGATGCCGATATTGGCCCGGGTAAAACCGTCGGAGCAGGCGGTGAAGAGGCCAATCTCGTCGGCGCGGGCGGCAATGGCTGCCTGCAAGCCTTGCAGATTGGGCACCAGAGCGCCGTAACGGGTTGAGCCCTTGCGCGGCAGTGCCTCGAACAGCGCTGCGGAGTCCACCATCTGCGGCACTTTTTTGGCAGAGACAAAGGCACCCACCTCGATGCGTTGCAGGCCGCTGTCGGTAAGGCGCTGGATCAGCTCCAGCCGCTGTACCAGGGAGAGGGGCGCAGCTTCATTTTGCAGGCCATCTCGCGGCCCCATCTCCACCAGACTGACCCTGTCGTCACGGACGTCCTGTGATCGGTTCATGGATGTTCCTCCTGTGAAGCAGTCTCTTCGGCAAAGCGCACCAGCACGGCCCCCTGGCTCACCTGCTCACCCTGCTTGCACTGCAGGGCTTCAATTACCCCGTCCCGCTCTGCGCGCAACTGGTGTTCCATCTTCATCGCCTCCAGCACCAGCAGGGGTTGCCCCTTGCTGACCGTTTGGCCAGGTTCGATCATCACGGCTACCACTATGCCGTGCATGGGCGCGATGGCGCCCTGCGCCTTCTCGTTTGCCTGCTCATGGTGGTGGCTGTGCTGCCGATCATCGGCCGCGAAGCGGATGCGCTGGCCCCCCAGGGTCATGATGAAGGCTGCCTCCGGGCCTGCGACCGTCTGAATGGGGATCTGTTGCCAGCAGCCACCCTGCTGCAGCCGGATATTATCGTCACCTCTCTGGTAGCAATGAGTCTCCCCTTGCCACTCACACTGGCCGCCATGATCGTTAAGGGTCAATACTCGGCGCTCATCACCGATCCGTACCGCCGCTGTCCAGCAGCGATCCGGCCCCAGCCGAAATCCGCAGGCTTGCTGCCAGGGGGAGGTGCCCGCAGGGCGGCTCGCCAGCCAGAGGGCCGCCAGCGGCCAGGCAAGGTCGGGAATGGGCTGCGTTGTGGTGGGGATGGACCACTGGGTATGGTGGCCCATGGCCAGGACGTCAGGCTCTTCACACAGGCGCAGCAGCAGCGGGCCGTTGTGCACCAGCGGGCCGAGATCCAGCGCCGCCAGCGCATCGGCCAGTTGGGCGAACGCCTCGGCGCGGCTCTGGCCGTGGGCGATCAGCTTGGCGATCATGGGATCGTAATAGGGGCTCACCTCATCGCCAGCGGTAACGCCGGTGTCGATGCGTACGCTATCCGGCCACTGGAGCCAGTGGATAGGCCCGCTGGCAGGCAGAAAACCGGCCGCCACATCCTCGGCGTAGAGGCGCGCCTCCACCGCATGGCCGCGTAGCACCACCTCATCCTGAGTCAGTGGCAGTGGCTTTCCTTCGGCCACGGCCAGCTGCCAGGCCACCAGATCCTGCCCGGTTACCGCTTCGGTGACCGGATGCTCCACCTGCAGCCGGGTGTTCATCTCCATAAAAAAGAACTCATCCTTGCAGAGCAGGAACTCGATGGTGCCAGCCCCCTGATAGTGGATGGCTTTGGCTGCTGCCACGGCCGCATCCCCCATGGCGCGGCGCAGAGCCGGAGGAATGTCGGGGGCTGGCGCCTCTTCGATCACCTTCTGATGGCGTCGCTGCAAGGAGCAGTCTCTGTCCCCCAGATAGATGGCGTTGCCGAGGCTATCGGCAAAGACCTGTACTTCCACATGGCGAGCCCGGGGCAGATAGCGCTCGAGCAGTACCAGATCGTCGCCAAAGGCAGTCTTTGCCTCCCGCTTGACTGCCGCCAGCGACTCGTCAAAGTCAGCCAGCTGATCGACCCGCCGCATCCCCTTGCCACCGCCGCCGCTGGCTGCCTTGATAAGCAGCGGGAAGCCCACCTGGCTCGCCTGATCGCGCAAGAAGTCCGGCCGCTGATCCGTGCCGTGATAGCCGGGCAGCACAGGTACACCGGCAGCCTGCATCAGCGCCTTGGCGCCCGATTTGTCGCCCATGGCGAGAATGGCGGCGCCGCTTGGGCCGACAAAGCGCAGGCCGCGCTGTTCGCAGGCGGTGGCAAAATCGCTGTTTTCCGACAGAAAACCGTAACCGGGATGGATGGCATCGGCGTGCGCCTCTTTGGCAATCTTCAGCACCTTGCCAGTGTCGAGATAACTCTCTCTGGCCGGTGCGGGCCCCAGATGCCAGGCCTCATCGGCCAGACGAGTGTGCATGGCGTGGGCGTCGGCATCGGAGTAGAGGGCGATGGTGTGAATGCCGAGGCGTTTCGCCGTTTTGATGATGCGCACGGCGATTTCGCCGCGATTGGCGATCAGCAGGCGCTTAATCTGAGTGTGATGGGTCATGTCTCATCCTTGAAACGGGGGCGCCAGGCGGGAGGGCGTTTGTCGAAGAAGGCTTGCATCCCCTCCTGTGCTTCGAGCCCCACCCGAACCCGGGCGATGGTCTCGACGGTTTTCTCTTCGTGCAGGCGGGAAGGATGGGCCTCTATGGCCGCCAGCAGTCGTTTGGTCTCTTTCATCGCTTCCGGCCCGTTGCGGCACAGACGAAGGGCCTGTGCCCGCCCCTCCGCCAGCAGTTGATCCGGTTGGCAGAGTTGGTGTGCCACATTGAGCCGACAGGCGGTGATGGCATCGAACGGCTCGGCAGTGAGCATGTAGCGGCGCGCCTGACGCATTCCCATGGCACGTACCACGTAGGGGCTGATCACCGCAGGCACCAGACCCAGGCTCACCTCTGAGAGGCAGAAGCGCGCATCATCGCTGGCCAACACCAGATCGCAGGCACAGATCAGCCCCAGCGCCCCGCCATAGGCGGCCCCTTGCACCAGCGCCACCGTGGGGAAGGGGAGCTCATCGAGGGTCTGCATCAGCCGCGCCAATACCCGGGCGTCTTCGCGATTGTGCTCAAAATCGGCGTGAGCCAGATTGCGCATCCAGTTGAGATCGGCGCCCGCGCAAAAGTGTTTGCCCTCTGCCCGTAGCAGCAGGGCGTGAGGGCGTTCGGCGAGATCATGACCATGGAGATGGGCCAGATCATCGAGGCAGTCGAGCAGCCCCAGCATCAGGTCGGCATCAAAGGCGTTGTGGCGGGCCGGGCGCGACAGCACCAGCTCGGCCAGCGGGCCGTGCCGCTCCAGCCGAAACGGGTTCTGTGTTGAAGAGCCAAGTGCTGAGGAAGTAAGTGGATCTGACATAGGTTTGCTCCTTACATCCGGAAGATGCCGTACTGCTCGGGTTCAATGCGGGCCCCCTGACAGGCAGACAGTGCCAGCGCCAGCACGGTGCGGCTCTGGGCCGGGTCGATGACGCCATCATCCCAGAGGCGGGCGCTGGCGTAGTAGGGGTGACCCTGCCGCTCATACTGCTCGATCACCGGGGCGCGGATGGCGGCCGCTTCCTGTTCGCTCAAATCTTTGCCCTCGGCAGCCAGCTTGTCCCGACGCACCTGCACCAGCACTCCGGCAGCTTGTTCGCCCCCCATGACAGAGATACGGCTGTTGGGCCAGCTAAAGAGAAAATCGGGCTCATAAGCGCGGCCGCACATGCCGTAGTTGCCGGCACCAAAGCTGCCGCCAACGATCAGGGTGATCTTGGGCACCCGGCTGCAGGCCACTGCGGTGACCAGCTTGGCTCCGTGCTTGGCGATCCCCTCTTTTTCCGCGCTGCTCCCCACCATAAAGCCGGTGATGTTCTGCAAAAAGAGCAGCGGGATGGCGCGGCGATTACAGAGCTGGATAAAGTGGGCGCCTTTCTGGGCGCTGTCGCTGTGCAGCACTCCGTTGTTGGCGAGGATCCCCACCTCCATGCCGCAAATACGGGCAAAGCCGGTCACCAGTGTAGTGCCGAACAGCGCCTTGAATTCGTCAAAGTCAGAGCCATCCACCAATCGGGCAATCAGTTCGCGGGCGTCGTAAGGGCGTTTGAGACTGGTGCCCGCCAGACCGTAGAGCTCCTCTATGGGGTAGCAGGGGGGCTCGTAGCCGGGGCTGCTCTCTATCGGCTCGTTACCCAGATGAGTAACCAGCGTGCGGGCGATGGCCAGCGCATGGGCATCGTCACGGGCCATATGATCAGCAACTCCCGAGTGGGCGCAGTGTACATCTGCCCCGCCCAGCGCCTCGGCGCTGATCTCCTCGCCGGTGGCGGCCTTGACCAGCGGCGGGCCGGCCAGAAAGATGGTGGCCTGCTCCCTGACCATGATCGACTCGTCCGCCATGGCGGGCACGTAGGCCCCCCCGGCGGTACAGAGCCCCATCACCACGGCCAGCTGCGGGATATTCTGGGCCGACATGCGGGCCTGGTTGTAGAAGATGCGGCCAAAGTGATCCCGGTCGGGGAACACCTCGTCCTGCATCGGCAAGAAGGCGCCGCCGGAATCCACCAGATAGAGGCAGGAGAGGCGCAGCCGCTCGGCGATGGTCTGGGCGCGCAGGTGCTTTTTCACCGTGAGCGGGTAGTAGGTGCCGCCTTTCACGGTGGCGTCGTTCACCACCAGCATGCAGAGCCTGCCCGAGACCCGGCCGATGCCGGTGATGATACCGGCGGCGGGCACTGGCTCGTCATAGACCTGCCAGCCAGCCAGCGCCGAGAGCTCGAGAAACGGGGAGCCCGGGTCCAGCAGCTGATTGATGCGCTCGCGGGGCAGCAGCTTGCCACGGGCCTGATGGCGGGCGTTGTTGGCCGCGCCGCCCCCTAGCGCGATCTCGGCAATGCGGGCATTAAGATCACCGACCAGCCCCTGCATGGCGGCCCGATTGGCCGCATATTCCGGGCTCGCCGTGTCAAGGTGGGAGTGGATACGACTCATGCATTTTCTCCCATCAGCTCGCGGCCGATGAGCCAGCGGCGGATCTCCGAGGTGCCGGCGCCGATCTCGTAGAGCTTGGCGTCCCGCAGTAGGCGGCCTGTGGGGTATTCGTTGATGTAACCGTTGCCGCCGAGCAGCTGGATAGCATCGAGGGCCATCTGGGTGGCGTTTTCGGCGGCAAACAGGATGGCTGCGGCGCAATCTTTACGGCTGGTGCGACCCTGATCGCAGGCGCTCGCCACCGAGTAGACCAGCGCCCGGCTGCTGGCGAGGCGGGTATACATGTCGGCGAGCTTGCCCTGCACCAGCTGGAACTCGCCGATGGCTTGACCAAACTGCTTGCGCTCACGCACATAGGGCAGCACTACATCCATGCAGGCCTGCATGATGCCAAGGGGGCCCGCCGCCAGCACCACCCGCTCGTAATCGAGCCCGCTCATCAGCACCTTGACCCCGCCGTGCAAGGTGCCCAGCAGGTTTTCCTGCGGCACCCGGCAGTTGTCGAACACCAGCTCGCAGGTGCTGGAGCCGCGCATCCCCAGCTTGTCGAGCTTCTGGGCGGTAGAAAAACCGGGAGTGCCGGCTTCAACGATAAAGGCAGAAATTCCTTTGGGGCCCGCACTGGTATCTGTCTTGGCATAGATGACGAAGGTGTCGGCATCGGGTCCGTTGGTGATCCACATCTTGTTGCCGTTCAGCACGAAGTGATCGCCCTCGCGCTCCGCGGTGAGGCGCATGCTGACCACATCGGACCCGGCGCCCGGCTCGCTCATGGCCAGCGCCCCCACATGCTCGCCGCTCACCAGCGGGGGCAGGTAGCGTGCTTTTTGCTCCGCCGTGCCGTGGCGGTGGATCTGATTGATACAGAGATTGGAGTGGGCGCCGTAGGAGAGGCCGACCGAGGCGCTGGCGCGGCTTACCTGTTCCATCACCAGCACGTGGGCCAGATAGCCGAGGTTCACCCCGTCATACTCCTCCGCCACTGTGATGCCGTGCAGCCCCAGCTCACCCATCTGGGGCCAGAGATCACGTGGAAAAGCGTTGCTCTGATCGATCTCGCTGGCGCGCGGGGCGATCACTTTCTGGCAGAAGGCCGCAACCTGTTCGGTCAGGGCATTCAGGGTCTCATCCATCTGCATCCATGCTCTCCTTGCGGATATGACAATCGGGTAGGAAGGTTGGGTCGACCGGCTGACTCGGCGTTACGGCTGGCAGTGGTCGGTCCATTTTGTACTTCACTTCTGCCACAAGTTTACGTTAGCGTAAACGTAAATCAATTGTTAATCTGTTGTGTGTCGATAAAGCGGTGGTAGTGAGAGCGTCAGCAGCTACCACGACAACAGTGCCATAGTGGCAGATCCGACTGACGCAGCGTGTGGGCGCCGCGTCATAAAGCGCTAACTCAGGAAAATAAGCGCGGGGCAACAAGCGCGTGGCAACAAGGGAGAGAACGACGAGATGGATTTTACCCTGACCGATGATCAACAGGCGTATGTGGAGGCGGCCGCCGCCTTTTCCGATGAGGCGCTCAAACCCCATGCCGCGCGCTGGGACAAGGAGCATGAGTTTCCAATCCCGACCATCAAGCAGGCGGCCGGGCTAGGTTTTTGTGGTCTCTATACCCCGGAGCAGTTTGGCGGATTGGGGCTGCCGCGCCTCGATGCGAGCCTCATCTTCGAACGCCTCGCCATGGGCTGTACCTCGACCACGGCGTATCTGACTATCCACAACATGGTGAGCTGGATGCTGGGTAGCTGGTTGCCCACCGAGGTTGCCAAAGAGTGGGTTCCGAAACTGGCTAGCGGCGAATTGCTGGGCTCCTATTGCCTCACCGAGCCGGGGGCGGGTTCCGATGCGGCGGCACTCAAGACCCGAGCCACTCGCGAGGGTGATAGCTACCTCATCGAGGGAACCAAGGTCTTTATCTCGGGAGCGGGCAGCACAGACGTGCTGGTGGTGATGGCCCGTACCGGTGGTGAAGGTGCGAAGGGGATCTCTGCCTTTATGGTGCCGGCTAATGCCCCCGGCGTGAGCTATGGCAAGGCAGAAGAGAAGATGGGCTGGAACAGCCAGCCGACCCGGGAGGTTGTTTTCAACGGGGTTCGCATTCCTGCCTGTTATCGGTTGGGCGAAGAGGGGGAAGGATTCAAGTTCGCCATGCAGGCCCTCGATGGGGGGCGCATAAATATTGCCACCTGTTCGGTGGGCACCGCCCAGCAGGCGCTGGACGATGCGCTGGCTTATGTGCAGCAACGCCAGCAATTTGGTCACCCGATCAGCGAATTCCAGAGCGTGCAGTTTCGCCTGGCCGATATGGCGACCGAGCTGGCTGCCGCCCGCCTGCTGGTACGTCAGGCCGCCGACAAGCTGGATCGCGGGGCAACCGACAAGAGTGCCTGGTGTGCCATGGCCAAACGGTTTGCTACCGATGTGGGTTATCGAATCTGTGATGAGGCTCTGCAACTCTTTGGCGGCTATGGTTATATCCGCGAGTATCCGCTCGAGCGCTATCTGCGCGATACCCGGGTACACCGCATTCTGGAGGGCACCAACGAGGTGATGCGACTCATCATCGCGCGCCGCATGCTGGCCGATCCCGGTTTGTCGCTGGGCTAACCGGTGGTCGCATCAAGGGTGTGTTGCCTGCCACCCGATTTGCACCATGCTGGTTTCGGCTTTGTGAGCCAGCCACAGGTTGGCGTCATTCAAGACTGTCATCATGGCGGCAGCTTCATCGACAAGGACAATGTTATGACAAGGATCAGACTCGAATATCATGGCCACGTGGCCTATATCACCCTCGACCATCCCCCTGCCAACACCTGGACTCTCGCCAGCCTGCAGGCCTTTTTACAGATGATGGTGGAGCTCGACAGTCGTCCCGATGTGGTGGCGCTGGTGATCCGTGGTGCGGGCGACAAATTTTTCTGCGCCGGTGCCGACCTCAATATGTTTGTCGAGGGGAATGTCGAGCTGGCCCGCGAAGTAGCCGAGGCCTTTGGCAAGGCCTTCGAGGCGCTGGCCCGTTTTCACGGCGTCAGTATCGCCGCCATCAATGGTTATGCCATGGGCGGTGGCCTGGAAGTGGCGCTGGCCTGTGATATCCGTATCGCCGAGCAGCAGGCGTTGCTGGGACTGCCGGAAGCTTCGGTGGGCTTGCTTCCCTGTGCCGGTGGCACCCAGCGTTTGACCGAGCTGGTGGGGCCGGGCTGGGCCAAGCGGATGATCCTCTGCGGTGAGAAGGTGAGCGCCTCGCTGGCCTACGAGATGGGGCTGGTGGAGGAGGTGGTGAAAACCGGTCAGGCGTGGGAGGCGGCGCACCAGATGGCCCATCTGGTGGAGCGCCAGAGCCCGAGCGCCCTGCGCGCCTGTAAAACCCTGATCAATCAGGGCCGCAGTGGCCCGCGGGATGCCGCCTTGCCCCTTGAGCGGTCGCTGTTTCTCGATCTCTTTAGCGATGCCAATCAGCGTGAAGGGGTGGCCGCCTTCCTGGAGAAACGCTTACCGCGCTGGCAATATGGCCCAACAGAATAAATCCATACGGAGCCGTTTATGAGTGAGCCGGTCAAGGTTAGCTGTTATCCCACCGAAGATGGCCATCAGATCGGGGTGTTGACCCTCGACAGCCCTGCGTCTCTCAACGCATTGAGCCTGCCGATGATCCAGATCCTGCAACAGACGCTGACCCGTTGGGAGCAGGATCCCGCCATCGTCTGTGTGCTGCTGCAGGGGGTGGGTGAGAAGGCATTTTGTGCCGGTGGCGATATCCGCTCCTTCTATTACCGCAAGCAGGAGGCGAGCGAGGCGGAACAGTTCGAATATGCCCGCGACTTTTTCGAGCAGGAGTACCGGCTCGACCACCACATCCACTCTTACCGCAAGCCCCTTATCTGCGTGGCGGACGGTATCTGCATGGGGGGCGGTATTGGCCTGTTTGCTGGCGCCGATTTTCGGGTGGTGACCGAAAAGAGCCTGTTCGCCATGCCGGAGGTGACCATAGGCCTCTACCCCGACGTGGGGGCAAGCTGGTTTTTAAGCCGGATGCCGGGGCGGCTCGGGCTCTGGCTCGGTCTGACTGGCGCCCGCTTCAACGGGAGTGATGCCATCGGTCTTGGGCTGGCGGATCACGCCATCGCCAGTGGCGAGCGCAGTGCGCTGTTGTCACGCCTCGCCGTACTCGACTGGGCTGGCAGTGGTGAGCCCCGTGAGCAGATCGATCTGCTGCTCAGGGGATTGCACCGTGAGGTAGCGGCCCGGTTGCCAGCGCCAGTATTGCTGCCCCATCAACAGAGGATCGATGCCTTGCTGGCGGGACGCACGCTGCAAGGGGTATTGGCGCGGTTGTTCGAAGCTCAGTTCGATGAACAGGAGGCGGTACTCCAGCAGGCGCAGCAGCTCTGCCGCACCGGCAGCCCCATCAGCCGCGCCATTTTGTGGCGTCAATATTGGCAGGCTCGCCGCAACTCACTGGCAGAGGTATTTGCCGAGGAGCTGACCCTCTCGGTCAACTGCGTGCTGAAGGGGGATTTTGTGGAAGGGGTACGGGCACTGCTGATCGACAAGGATAAAGATCCCCGCTGGCAACTGTTGCCACCGGAGGGGGAGTGGCTGGACGAGTTCTATCGCTGGCCGCAGGGGCGCAATCCGTTGGCCTGCAAGGAATAACATCTTGGCAACCGGCGGACGCCGCCATCAGCAACGCAAGGAGCAAGCGGGATGACAAGGATAGGGTTTATCGGGCTCGGCAACATGGGGGGCCTCATGGCGGCCAATCTGGCCAGGGCCGGGCACAGGGTGCAGGTGTTTGATCTGGTTGCCCAAAACATTGAGCGCGCCATCGCCGCTGGCTGCATCGCCACGGGGGATGCCCGTGAGGCGGTGACCGGCTGCGAGGTGGTGATCAGCATGCTACCTGCGGGGGAGCATGTGCGCGATCTTTGGTTGTCTGAGGGGCAGGATCTGCTGGCAGCACTGCCGGTTGGTGCACTGGTGATCGACTGCTCCACTATCGATGTCGACTCTGCCCGTCAGGTCGGGGAGGCGGCCCGCGCACGCGGTTTGCGCTTTATTGATGCCCCCGTATCGGGCGGTGTCGCCGGTGCGGCCGCCGGGACGCTCACCTTTATCGTTGGCGGCAACGCGGCGGATTTCGAGGCGGCGAAACCTCTGCTCGCCTGCATGGGGCAGAACCTGTTTCACGCCGGTACGCTGGGCGCCGGGCAGATCGCCAAGATGTGTAATAACATGCTGCTTGCGATCCATATGGCGGGCACTGCCGAGGCGCTGGCCCTCGGGGTGAAGGAGGGGCTGGATCCCGCCGTGCTCTCCACCATCATGGGCAAGAGCTCCGGCAACAACTGGAGTCTGGAGCGCTACAACCCCTGGCCCGGGGTGATGGAGAATGTCCCTGCCGCCCGCAACTATCAGGGGGGATTTATGACTCGGCTGATGGTGAAAGATTTGGGACTGGCCATGGCGCTGGCCGAGCATGGCCACAGCGCTGTGCCCATGGGGGCGTTGGCCCGCAACCTGTTCAACCTGCATGCCGCTCAGGGGCAGGGGAGTCGCGATTTCTCGAGCATCGTCGAACTCTATCTGGATAAACAGGATCCCGCCTGACGGGCCACCTCTCTTCAAGGCATCTCTCTTCGACCAGCTACAAGGAGCATTGATGGATATCAAAGATAAGGTCATCGTTATTACCGGCGCTGGACGTGGCTTGGGACGGGCCATTGCGCTGGCCCTGGGCGCACAGGGGGCGACGCTGGCGCTGCTCGACATCAATCGCGCCGATCTGGAGGCTACCGCAGCCCTGGTGCGCAGTCAGAATGATCAGTGCGATCAAGATAGTCAGTGCGAGCTGTTTGTCTGCAATGTGGCGAGCGAAGCCGAGGTTGAGTCGGTTTTTGCTGGCATCAAGGAGCGTTTTGGCGTGCTGCACGGTCTTATCAACTGCGCCGGCATTTTGCGCGATGGCATGCTGATCAAGGTGAAAGAGGGTGAGCTGGTGGAGAAGATGACGCTGGCCCAGTGGCAGAGCGTGATTGACGTCAACCTCACCGGTACCTTCCTCTGCGGTCGCGAGGGGGCGGCGCTGATGGCGCAAGGGGGGCAGGGGGGCGTCATCATCAACATCTCCTCTATCGCCCGAGCCGGCAATATTGGCCAGAGCAACTATGCCGCCAGCAAGGCGGGGGTTGCCTCGCTGGTGGTGACCTGGGCGCGGGAGTTGGCGCGCCATGGCATTCGGGTGATGGGGATTGCCCCCGGGGTGTTTACCACCGACATGACTGCGGCGATGAAGCCGGAGGCGATGGCGCGGATGCAGCAGGCCATTCCGGTCGGCACCCTTGGCGATGCGCAACAGCTGGCCGAGACGGTGAGCTTTATTTTTGCCAACGACTATCTGTCGGGAAGGATGATAGAACTGGATGGCGGTTTGCGTTTATAGGGATTTACATAATAGGCCCCGGTGTTTCCACCGGGGCTTTTTTATGGCTATGTCCCAATTACGTGTTGCATGGGGTGCCCCAGCGCCTCATGCAAACACGCTTTGATATTCACGCCCCTCCCGTAACGCTCCAGCATCCTGCGCCAACCCAGGTAGTTCTTCAGGTAGTGCGTTGCCACTCCATGGAACCGCTCCATCCACTCTTTCAACCGATGGTGATACCCGTTCACGTGCTGGATGTGATACGCACCGACCACCCGTTCGCCCTGGCGATTGCGCACTACTTGATGAGTCACTCCATGCACTTTGCTAAAACTCGCATACACACCCGCACCATCGCTACACAACACCGCATCCGCTGACACCAACGGCTTCAACACCGCGATGACCGTCTCGGCATTTATCTGCTCCAGCTGAAAATCCGCATGGTGGCCAGCACGGTCCTGCACCACCATCACAGGGATGTAATCCGACCCGGTTCCACGGGTTCGACCTTTACCACCACGATGCCTTGGCGGACGCGGCAGTCCCCGTTGCCCCTTGAACGATTCAAGGAAGAAGGTCTCATCAACCTCAACAATGCCCTCTTCCCGTGTGGCTTGATGGCCTGCCATGGCACGCAAGAAGCGGTGACGCCAGAGGAACGCGGTGTTTTTGCTGACCCCACAGCGCCGCGCGGCCTGGCGGACGGTCAGTCCTTCGATGAGGGCTTGCGCGTAGTCTTCCCAGCACTGTGCTTTACGCAATCTGGCCAGGGGCGTCTTGGTGAGGATGGAGCTTGTGCGCAGACACTGTTTGCAACGGTAGCGGCGCAGCCCCCGACTCCACCCCCAAGGCGCCAGCTCGGCGACATCGGCCTGACAATGTGGGCAGCCACTGCATGCAGGAAACTGGGTATTGAGCGAGGTAATGGCATGTGGCGCCATGAGCTCCTGCCGGGCAACGCGGCGCTGGCGCAGGGTAAGCAGTGGAAAGAGAGACAACAGGTGTTGAAAGGCTGGGGTATCCATGATGGCAGACCTCAAGGTGATGGCCTACTTCAAGATTAGCCTTTCAACACGTAATTGGGACATAGCC